>JAHRVB010000036.1 GCA_019090895.1 Kangiellaceae bacterium | reverse complement strand
TGAAATCACCTTCAGTAAGTGTTGGTTTCATTGACGCAGATGGAATTTGAAATGGCTCATACAAAAACGAACGCAAAACAACAATAAATAAGAGAATAGGAAAAAAAGATTTGGCGTAATCTACATGGATCGGCTCTTTAGCAACCGAATCAATTGCTTCTTGGGGTGGTTTAAGCATTTTATCGTAAAGATTATTAACGGCTTCTTTTCGCTTTTTACCAGCCGTCATTGAGTCGATTAACCAAATAATCCCTGACACAAACATCAAAACGACCAAAATAATCCCGTAATAGCTACTCATTTATATTCCTAATTTATTTATTCTAATTATCCGATCAATCGTTTATTTTCAATACCGCTAAGAATGCTTCCTGCGGAATATCAACTCTGCCTACACTCTTCATTCGCTTTTTACCTGCCTTCTGCTTTTCAAGTAATTTTCGCTTACGAGTAATATCACCACCGTAACACTTAGCAATGACGTTTTTACGCAAGGCTTTAACCGTAGAACGAGAGATAATGTGGTTTCCAATAGCTGCCTGAATCGCGACCTCAAACATCTGCCTCGGAATGAGTTCTTTCATCTTTTCGACTAAATCTCTGCCTTTATACTTAGCTTGTTCTCGATGAACGATAATGGCCAATGCATCGACTGTCTCCCCGTTTATTAAAACATCAAGCTTAGTTAAATCCGCCTCCTGGAAGTGTTCAAAACCGTAATCTAAAGAGGCATATCCTCGACTAACCGATTTAAGCCGGTCAAAAAAATCGAGTACCACTTCATTCATGGGTATTAAATAAGTCAAAGAAACTTGATTCCCCATGTATTCCATTTTCGTCTGCACACCTCTTCGTTGAATACACAGCGTGATTACGCTCCCTAAATGTTCTTGTGGGACCAGAATATTAACTTCTGCTATAGGTTCTCTCAGCTCAGCAATAGTGCTCGCATCAGGCAGTTTGGCTGGATTATCAACATAAAGAACCTCATCTTTGGTATTCAGTACTTGGTAAACCACGGTTGGTGCAGTTGTAATAAGGTCGAGGTCATATTCCCTCTCTAATCTTTCTTGAATAATTTCCATGTGCAGCATGCCTAAAAAGCCACAGCGAAAACCAAACCCCAAAGCTTGTGAGTTTTCTGGCTCGAAGAACAATGATGCATCATTAAGACTTAACTTGTTGAGTGCATCTCGAAACGACTCGTAATCGTCAGATGAAACTGGAAACATACCAGCATAGACCTGAGGTTTAACTTTTTTAAATCCATCAAGAATTTCCGTTGCGCCGTCTTTCATATGGGTCAACGTATCGCCTACAGGTGCACCATGAATATCCTTAATGCCAGCAATAACATAACCAACTTCTCCAGCTTTCAGCTCAGGTAAGTCACTTCGTTTTGGAGTAAAAATACCAACAAAATCAACAAGATGCTGTTTTCCAATCGACATAGCCTGCATCTTGTCACCCTTTTTAAGAGTCCCTTCTACGACACGTACAAGCGATACAACACCTAGATAGTTGTCGAACCAAGAGTCAATAATTAGGGCTTTAAGAGGTGCCTTGGAATCGCCCTGCGGCGCGGGGATTTTATTGACTAAGTCTTCAAGGAGGTCCTCAATGCCAATACCTGTTTTCGCGCTGCACTGGACCGCATCCATTGCTTCTAATCCAATAATATCCTCAATTTCTTGGGCAACACGGTCAGGATCAGCTTGCGGTAGGTCAATTTTGTTTAGAACAGGAATTACTTCTAAATCTTGCTCTATTGCCGTGTAACAATTAGCAAGGGTTTGTGCTTCAACTCCTTGTCCTGCATCGACAACTAACAACGCTCCTTCACAAGCTGCCAAAGAACGTGAAACTTCATAGGAAAAATCCACGTGGCCTGGTGTGTCGATGAAATTCAACTGATAGGTATTACCGTCTCTGGCTTGGTAGTCAAGAGTGACACTTTGCGCTTTTATGGTAATACCGCGTTCTTTCTCAATATCCATAGAATCAAGGACTTGCGCTGACATTTCTCGTTCAGAGAGTCCACCGCAATGCTGAATCAAACGGTCCGACAAGGTTGATTTGCCGTGATCGATATGAGCGATGATAGAAAAATTTCGAATGTATTGAGTATAAGACATAAAATATAAGTGCTGCTACGGCTAAGCCGATGTTTACCTTGAGATTTTCAAAGGGCCGAATTGTAACCTATTTCGGAGACCGAGTATTGCGGTAATTGGTGTTTTTACCGCTGTTTGAGTATTCATTATTTTAGCAAAAATCGATGGAGATTAGCAGTCGTAATGGTAAGCAATTGTCTACCATTCCAACTATATAGCCCTATCAACAACCCAAGCTAATAAATCTTAGCCTCTCCAGCGGGTCGATTTCGAAACCGTTGATGCAACCACATGTAATCGACAGGGAATTCTTTTAGATAGGATTCGAGGAACGAATTAATCCTAGCGGCATCTTCAGTTTCATCAACTCCGGGGAATTCTTCGAATGCGGGATAAAGTGTCAACTGGTAACTATCATCTTGGCGTAACCGGCGCTGTGTAAATGGAACAACAGCTGCCCCGGTCATTTTAGCCAGTTTAGTAGTTGCCGTAATAGTCGCCGTTTGAATGTCAAAAAATGGAACAAATACCGTTGTTTTTCCACCATAATTCTGGTCAGCGGCATACCAGACGATATCGTTGTTCTTAAGTGCGCGAATAGTCCCTCGTAAATTA
>JAHRVB010000035.1 GCA_019090895.1 Kangiellaceae bacterium | reverse complement strand
TCGACTCCCTTTCAGGCAGGAATAGCAGAAATGTTAAAAACGATGCCGCAACATGTGCATGAACTTAAATCGTTTTATCAGACTAAACGAGATACTTTGATTGACGCGCTACTAGAGTCGCGGTTTAACGTATTACCTTGTTATGGAACTTATTTCTTGTTGGTTGACTACAGCGAGATCTCTTCATTAGATGATATGGATTTCTGTATTTGGATGGCAAAGGAAATTGGCGTGGTTGCTATCCCATTGAGTCCGTTTTGCGAAACTCCCGATAGTGCGAAAGTGGTCAGGCTCTGTTTTGCAAAACATGAATCGACATTGATCGAAGCAGGAAAGCGAATGGGACAGCTATAGATATCGCTAGAGTTTCTTATCGAGTTTTCGTTAACACCGCTTTTCGAGTTTGAGAGGTAAACATGCCTGTTGCATTGGCTTGTTGAAGATTCTCTTTATCGACCGTAAACCAAATATTTTCAAGCTTCAGCGTGTGCTTGTTAAATAGAGTGATGATCTTTTTTGCTTTTCTAAATTTGCCATTAACTCGTTCTTTCCATTTATAACGTGCAATGGCGGGATGATCTTGGTTATTCTTTGCAAGTGTTGGATGACTCTCAATGGTAATGCACAGCTCATAAGTATTATCCCACTTACCACACCACTCTCCTTTAAAGATATCTGTGAGAGGCTCTTTTGCACCAATATTCTGACCGACTAGCAGACCAAATAGAAGTAAGAATTTAACTGCGTGCTTCATCATTTTTGCGTCCCTCAAATGTGATATTTGTTATCACTCTACCTTGTACTCTACAAATCGATAATCATAAGGATTTTTTTCATCGGCCACACAAGATTGCGATGAGATTTCGACAAGGTTTAATTGTTCGAAAGCAGGAAAATGCGTATCTCCTTCGACCTGCAAGTTGATAAAGGTCAAATGCAGTTTGTCTGCTTGCTCAATCATTTGTGAATACAAAAATCCACCACCGATAATCATAATTTCTTCGTGTTCACTGAGTAGTTCTATTGCGGAATCAATTGAGCTGACGACGTCGCATCCTTCAGCTTCGAAATTAGCATTTCGACTGATAACGACATTTCGTCGTCCAGGAAGCGGCCTGCCAATAGATTCATAAGTTTTACGACCCATTACTATGGGTTTTGACATAGTGACGGCTTTAAAGTGTTTCAAGTCTGCGGGTAAATGCCAAGGCATTTTATTATCTTGACCAATGACACGATTGTTAGCCATAGCACAAACAAGCGAAATGGTGGGACGATTCATAGGTGACCCTTTGCTTCTTTCAAAAAGATTATGAAAAATAAGTAAACACTATACAGCCACGGGTGCTTTGATATGAGCATGTGATTGATAATCAACAATTTCAAAATCTACGTATTCATAACTAAACAAATCATCAGGTTTACGATTTATCTTTAACTTTGGTAGTGGCAATAGTTCGCGGCCTAATTGTTCTTTCGCTTGTTCAAAATGGTTAGAGTACAGGTGAACATCTCCTCCACTCCAAATAAATTCACCAACATCAAGATCGCATTGTTGAGCGATCATATGTGTAAGCATCGCGTAGGAAGCAATATTAAAGGGTACTCCTAAGAATATGTCACAACTGCGTTGATACAATTGACATGATAACTTTCCATTGGCGACGTAAAATTGAAATAACGAGTGACAAGGTGGAAGTGCCATTTCATCGGCGACACCAGGATTGTAGGCTACTACTAACATTCTTCTGCTATCGGGATTATTCTTTATTGAATCGACAACGTTTTGGATTTGATCAATGGTGGAACCGTCTGGCTTTTTCCATCGACGCCATTGTTCCCCATAAACGGGTCCTAAGTCGCCATTTTCATCGGCCCATTCATCCCAGATTTTCACTCCGTTTTCCTGCAGGTATTTTATATTCGTATCACCATTTAAAAACCAAAGCAGTTCAATCATGATAGAACGTAGGTGCAACTTTTTAGTTGTAACCAGAGGGAAACCTTGTTGCAAATCGAAGCGCATTTGGTAACCAAAAACACTGCGTGTACCAGTACCTGTACGGTCGCCTTTATCGGTACCATTATCCATGACATGTTGGAGCATTTCTAAATATTGTTTCACGTCTTGTTCCTAAAAGTTAAAGCGCATGGTGAAATATTTTCCAAATTTAAATCAGTGAGTAATTCGATTATTTCTGTTTTTCGGGTTTGCTTTTATAAGCCCAGATAACGACCACTAAACCGATAATAATCATCGGCAGAGAGAGCAATTGTCCCATCGACATGTATTCAGCCATTTCTCGAAGGTGGTCATCGGGCTCTCGGAAATACTCAACAATAAATCGGAAGGAACCATAACCAATTAAAAATAGACCGCTTATTGAACCAACAGGTTTTGGTTTCTTACTAAAGAAGTAAAGGATCAGAAAGAGAACCAGCCCTTCTAAAGCGAATTCATAAAGTTGCGAAGGATGTCGATAAACACCGCTTTCTAGACCACCCGGCGCAGCTGGAAAAATCATTGCCCAAGGGACGGATTCAACATCCGTCGGCTTACCCCAGAGTTCGCCGTTAATAAAGTTACCAATTCGACCGGTTGCCAATCCAATGGGACCCATAGGCGCAAAAAAGTCCGAAATTACACCAAACGACCGGCCGGTTTTTCGGGCGAAATACCAAAACGAAGCCAGTACACCGAGTAATCCACCATGGAATGACATGCCACCATCGTAAATTTTAAACAAGTAAATTGGGTCTTGGAGAAAAAAATCGAAATGATAGAACAACACATAACCAATTCTTCCGCCTAGAATGACTCCAATGAAGGCGTAAAATAAGAAATCGCTTACTTGCTCAGCAGTAAATGGGCTATTAGGTAATTTAGAACGACTCGTTCCCAGCCACCAAGCACCAGCAAAACCTGCCAAATATGTTAAACCATACCAGTTAAGACCAATTGGGCCGTATATCTGGAAAATGACTGGGTCTATGTTGGGAAATTCCATTGACGCTTCTTACTGTGCTGTTGAAAACCACTGACTATAAATGATTTGAGCGCTGGTGAGAATTAAAAACACAGCGAAAACTCGTTTCAGTTGTTTTTCCTTTATATAGTGGGCCAATTTAGCACCTAGTGGTGCCGTTAGAGCAGAGAAAACGACAATTCCAGCAAAAGCTGGCCAATAGACATAACCGCTCGATAGTTTGGTGTTGGCAGTGACCGACCAACCTGAGTAAATGTATCCGATAGTGCCGAATAGTGCGATGGGAAAACCACAGGCGGCGGCAGTACCAACAGCCTTAACCATGGCGACTCCACGATAAACTAAAAAAGGAACTAAAATTGATCCACCTCCGATGCCAATCAGTGATGATATAACGCCGGTGAAGTTTGCATAAGAGAACATTAGAGTGGCATTGGTATCAGTGTCTTGATGCGGACTTTGATGATTGGTCAATAAATAAATGGCCGTTGCAATGGCGCCACTAACAAATAGGACGACTAGGATTTGACCCTGTAACAATCCTGCTATTAACGAGCCCAGTATGGCGCCAATAATGAGTCCTGGTACAATGGGTTTTAAAAGCTGCCAATGAATAGCTTGTTTTTTCTGATGCGAATAAGCAGAGGAAATCGAGGTTATACCAATGCAAGCGAGAGAAGTACCCACAGCCATATGGCTAACCAATGGAGTTTCAAGTCCGACTTGAGGCAATACAAACAGCAACAATGGTACTACAATAAAACCGCCACCAATCCCTAATAATCCGGCCATGAAACCAGCCAGCATACCGGTTGCGGCAAAAATCAACCATATTTCCAAGACAAACTACCAATCAAGACAAATGGAATGCAACTATAACGCGAACCACGAATGGTTGCTATTGGCTTCAAAGTCGAAGTTTAACGTCCGGCTCGAATAAGTCCTGTTAGTGATTTTTGTTCCATAGCAAGAATCAACTCGCTCTTTATTTTCTCTACGGTTTCATACTGCAAAACTGAATGGGAAAGTCGTTCCATTTCATAACTAGTAAAACGGCTCAACGCACGTTTTACCCGCGATATGTCGCCTGCGTTCATGCTTAATTCGCGATATCCTAGACCGACAAGAACAATTGCTGCAAGCGGATCGGATGCCATTTCGCCGCAGACTTGGACATCGACTTGATAATCATGACATCGCTCAATAATCGAACTGAGTATTTTGAGAACTGCCGGTTGGAAGTGATTATATAAACCTCTTAACCTTAGATTGTTTCTGTCGACAGCAAGCAAATACTGGATTAAATCATTGGTGCCGACGGAAACAAAATCGACGCGTCTTATGATTTCTTTAAGTTGAAAAACAATGGATGGCACTTCAATAATAATGCCTATATCAGGACGAAAAAGAGTCCCTTTGAGGTGTTGTGTTTCTTCCTCAATTTCATCGAATGCTTGATTGATTAACCGGATACAGTCATCCAATTCGCTAACGGTAGCAATCATCGGGATAGCTATTTTTAAATTTTTGTTATTGAAGCTGGCTTTTAGAATCGCACGTAATTGAACTAAAAATATTTCGGGATGATCCAGGGTGACTCTGACTCCACGCCAGCCAAGAAAAGGATTGTCTTCATCAATTTTGAAATAAGGTAGTTGTTTATCTCCACCGATGTCTAGTGTTCGAATGGTAACCGGCATGCCATCGAATCCTTGGATAATATTGCGGTAAATATTGACCTGCGTTTGTTCTGAAGGGAACTGTTGGTGATGCATAAAAGGGATTTCGGTGCGATAGAGACCAATTCCATTTGCGCCAGATTGCATGGCTTTTTCAAAGTCCATTGGATGACTGGTATTGACCATTAAAGAAATAGGTACACCATCTTTTGTACAGTTGGGAGAGAGTTGGTCGTTTTTCAGTTCTTGAGAAAATTGTTTCTCTTCATTGATCAGTTGCTGATACTGAGACAACAGAGTTTCGTTTGGTGATACAAATATTTGTCCATTATAAGCATCGATAATGATTTCCTTACCTTCAAGTCTGCTAATTTGACATGGGTCAAGTCCCATTATCGAAGGGATCCCTAGCGCTTTTGCAAGGATCGCAGCATGTGAAGTCGCCGAGCCTTGTAAAGACACTATTGCGCAGATATTTTCTATTGGTAATTCTGCGATCATCGAAGCGCTGATGGTTTCTGTGACTAATATCGTATTCGGTTGGGCTTTTATTCGACGGGATTCTCGTCTCAGAAGATTTCCCAATACTCGGTTGGCTAAATCCTCTATATCTAGCGCTCGCTCTTGAAGGTACGGATCTTCCATTGATTGGAAAGCTTTAAGGTGAGAATAAATGACTCGCTTGAGAGCATAGGGTGCCCAAAAACCGCGCTTAATTTCTAGCTCAACTTCTTGTTCGATGCCTGCGGACCCGAGAATTTGTTGGTAAGCTTCAAATAGCGATCGTTCTTGATCAGAGACTAAGCCTTTCATCCGGTTAGACATTTTTTCAAGCTGCAGGTGAGTTCTTTTCACTGCCTTACGGAGGTTTTTTATTTCTGCTGGAATATCATTAGTCTTACGTTTAGATATCGAGGAGAGATTTAAACTCGGAAATACAACTTTGGCTTTGCCGATGACCACTCCGCTGGATGCAGGCGTCCCATTGATGCATCTCACCAGTTGGTTTCGTTGCTCATCATCAATTATGGCATTATTTTCTGTATTTAAAATAACCGAGGAAACTTGAGTGGCTAAGGTAATTAAGAATGTTTCTTCGTCTATTTCAAATTGTCGAGCGTCTTCTTGCTGTATAGAAAGTACCCCTAATACCTTTCTTTGATGAATAATAGGAACACCAAGGTAAGCTGACAGCTTATCTTCTAGGATGTCTGCAACATAATGAAAGGCCGGATGGGAATTGGCTGAATGAAGATGAATCGGCTCTTCTCTTTGTCCGACTAAACCAACCAGACCGTTATTAAATTCAATTTTGAGTTGGCCAATATATTTTGGATTGAGGCCCTGAGTGGCCATTAGTGTGAATTGCTTTAGATCGTAATCGGCGAGGTAGATAGAACAAACTTCAACGTCCAACTCAAAACAGACGTTTTCTACAATAATATTGAGCGCTTGACGTTGATCTTCTGCCAGCTCTACTGCTTTGGTGATTCTAGCGAGTTTGCCTAGCAAGCGAGTTTCTCCCTCCAGACACTATGATTCGTTTGATTCATTTTTCCTTTTATGAGAACGGTGAGGCTTTTTACGTTTTTTGCGCTGTCGAGCTTGCTGCTCTATGACACAAGGCATTAATTCCACTAACGCCTGACGATAGACGTCACGCTTAAAAGCGATCACTTGACGAAGCGGGTACCAGTAGTTAACCCACATAAAGTGGTCAAATTCTGGATGACCAGTTGCATCAAAATGAATTGCAGATTCATGGCCCGTTAATCTGAGCATAAACCATTTTTGCTTTTGACCAATACATAGGGGCAGGCTGCCTTGACGAATGTAGCGATTAGGCAAACGGTATTTTAACCATTCTTTTGTTGAGCCCAATATTCGAACGTCTTTTTTAGTTAAGCCTAATTCTTCGTTTAGTTCCCTGAACATGGCTTGTTCCGCAGATTCCCCGGGGTCTACCCCACCTTGCGCGAACTGCCAAGAATTTTGTCCTATGCGTCTAGTCCAAAGCAGATTTCCAAAGTCGTTACATACAATTATGCCGACATTGGATCGAAATCCCTCTGAATCAATCACTTATCGATACCAATTAAATTCTTTCTATGACTTATTCAAACACACAAATCAGAGATCAGCAAATTTCTTTGGTATTAATTTCTACAAACCGATAAAATTTAACTTTCCGTCATAAAACTCTGAATTGAGAATTATATTGATTTCACCACCTCGCACCATTGCAGAGTTAAAAGAACGTTCTCAACGATTGGCTGGACGCTCGATGGGTGATCTTGCGAGGGAGTTTCAGGTTCAAATTCCTCAAGATTTGCGAGTCCAAAAAGGCTGGCAGGGTCAATTTATCGAACAATGTCTAGGTGCTGATGCAGGCAATCAGTCTCGTCCAGATTTCTCACTCATTAACGTAGAGTTGAAGACATTACCCATTGATCGGCAGGGAAATGTACAGGAATCAACCTATGTTTGTGTGGTTAATCTGAATAAGAATATCGCTGAGCAATGGCGGGACAGTGCTGTTTACCATAAATTGCAACACGTGTTATGGGTCCCTGTCGCCCATGTCGCTGGTCAACCTATCGATGAGTCAATTATAGCTACTCCGTTCTTATGGCAAATGAGCACAGCTGAAGAATCTCTGTTACGAGCAGATTGGGAAGATACGATGTCTTTGGTTTCCGTCGGGAAAGTACACCAACTTAACGCGAAGTTAGGAGAAGTCATGCAAGTGAGGCCAAAGGCTGCCAACTCTCGAGTATTAACTAATGTTGTCGATGAGCGAGGTAACCCGTCACAAACGCTTCCACGTGGATATTATTTACGAGCAAAATTCACTCAAAGTCTTTTACAACAACACCTAAGACTGTAGTGGTTCGCCACTAATTCAGGTCAACTGGCTAGATATTTATTTTTTGTTTGTGGGTGGCGTTTTCGCTATCAAAATGCATGATCGTATTTTCTTCAACGGGCGTCCAGCTAATCGACTGGTCGTCTATCGGCTCAGAAACAACAAGAACTCGGTTTCTAGTGGCTTGCTGTTCTATCGAATAGAATAAAGTACAGGTATTGCTATGGCTAGAATAGCGTACACACCACAATGATTTACCATCACTAATGCCTAAGGTCATTCGTAGCGCTGGATCGACAGAGTGAATAGCAGCAACTTCCTCAACTAATTTAATGGTTTTAGCGACGGCTTTATCGACATCCTGATTCAATCCATGAGTTAATAGTAGAAAGAATAATATTTCTGAGTCAGTTGAGCCCAGCACTGAAGAAAAGTAGGTGGTATCAATGTGGCCAATTAGGTCTTTCTTCAACCTAGAAAATTGATGAATCAGACCATTGTGAACCATCAGCCAATTTTTGTATTGAAATGGGTGACTGTTGGTTTCTTGAATTGGAGTGCCGGTGGCGGCGCGCACGTGGGCAATAAATAATTCGGACTCAATATTCCTAGCCAGGCTTTTTAAGTTAGCATTGTTCCACGCGGGCCGAATACTTTTAAAGAGGCCGGGCTCAGGTCTTTTCCCATACCAACCAATACCAAATCCATCTCCGTTGACTTCGTATTTTGTCATGTCGGCAGATTTACTTTGTTCTATCAGGGAATGTTTGCTGTTTAAAAGCCACCCGTCAACGAACGTCTGTTCACCTTTGTAGGCCATCCATCTACACATCGAAAACTCCTAAAGTTCTTAAATCGTTACTAATACTCGTCTTTCGAAACATCTTTTGGTAGCGGAACTAGGGATGATAGTAAGAAGCCAGCAACTAGGGAAATTCCAATGACAGCAACGTCAAATGCGGTCGACAAACCCGCGACTATATCATTTTCAACCAGCGCTAAAATACTTCGATATCCTACGGAACCGGGTACTAATATTATAAATCCGGGCATCATAATCATTGCACCTGGCAAGTCAAAAAAGCGTGTTGCTAGTTTTGCCATTAATCCTACAGTTATAGCGCCGACGAAAGCGCCCAAAGATGGACCTAAGGCTAGTGATGCAAAATGGACGGTTGTAAAGGCGACGAGGGCAGACGATAAAAACCAGCCGAAGTCTTTTTTGCGAGCCGAAAACAGTGGGACTAATGCCAGCGATGCTATTGAAACCGCAAGCCAGATACTCCAAGGAGCGACTGGTTGAACAATCGCGTCATCAATTGAAAAACCAAGCCGCTTTGATAACTCTACGCCGAGCGCACTGCCGAAGGCGAGTTGTATAAATGTGGTTACAGTACCAGAAAGTCGCGCAGTGCCAGAGACTAAATTTTGGGTAGCCAACTCGGCTAGAGCAATGGTCAAGGATAATCCAGGTAGTAGAATTATTAGCCCTGATATGATCACCGCGGAGGTGGTTATATGGACGTCAAAATAATCATTGATAATAAGTGCCAAAAAGGTCGCAATGAAAGCACAAATTGCTGGCAGCAAATGATCAAGCATTGGGCGAGTCCTAGAGGCCACTGCAATAAATCCTACGATGAAGCCTATGACGGCGGAAACCATCATTTCATTAACACCACCGGAGAAAATCCGTGCAATGCAGGCAGAAACAACTGCAAAAGCACAAATAATTACCCAGCTGGGATAGTCAGGTGTATGACTAGCAATTGATTTTAGCCGATTGGCGCCTTCTTCTGAATTAAGCTCCCCATTGATAACGTGTCGGGCGACTTGAGTCGTTTTTCTTAAACTTTCAATATTTATTTCGCCGGGTGATACACGAATCAAAAATGTTTTTGGCTCTCCGTCGGGTGGTAGCACGGTAATACTGATTGATGTGGGTAACGACATGCACTGGATTCCATATCCCATAGCTTCTGCGCAACCGTTCATTGTTTGTTCCAGCTCATAAGCTGGTAATCCATAGGTGTGTAACGCTTTGGCTAATCGCAGAAGAAAGCCCAGCGGCTTAGTTCTCTCAGGCGCATTAGGGATCGCATCGAGCGAGCGTTGCTCGGTAATATGGGTATCTGACAGTTGAGACATCGACTCTACTCGTATAATGAATAAATATACAATTGACTGTTACTCCACAAGACGACATTATTAATAAAGAAATAGGTCTCTATTGTGGGGCAGTTATTCAAGGATCGGTTACAATTATAAATTCAATTCGCGGTTTTAACAGGTTATTTTGAACAGAGCGCCAATTACATCCATTCTTATAAGAATCTTGTTGCTATCTTCGCTCTGGCTTATCGCCGAGTTATCGCTAAAAAGTGAGCTGCTTGCAGCGAGAGATTTGATAAGCTTTCAGCATATTGGGAACGAGCAAGGCTTACCTCAAAGCACGGTCAATACTATCTTTCAGGATAGTCACGGTTACATGTGGATAGGAACCTACGATGGATTAAGCCGGTACGATGGCTATCAATTTATCAATTTCAAAAACGATCCAAGTAATGAGTTTTCAATCTCAAATAATATTGTTGTTTCGATTATTGAAGATCATCAAGGTTATCTCTGGGTCGGCACCGCGCAAAATGGTGTGAATCGATTTGACCCTGAAACCGGAAATTTCGAGCGATTTGTCTCTAAGAGTGATGATTTTGACAGTTTAAGTCACTCTCAGGTCAATGTCGTTTTTCAGGATGTGAAACAAAGAATTTGGGTTGGAACTGATCATGGGCTGAACTTATTTCTACCAGAAAAGAAAGCATTCGCTCACTTTTTTAATAATCCCCTTGACCATAATTCTCTGCCGCCTGGTTCGATAGTTGATATCGTTGGAGACGGCACCGGAAACCTTTGGGTTGCTAGTAATGAAATGCTGTCTCATTTTGATATAGAGCAGCAGAGATTCAGTTATTTCAATAAACCTAATATGCCGAGTCAAATAAATACATTGTATGCAGATACAGACGCTAGTTTGTGGGTGGGGACAAGGCTTGATGGATTATTCCACTTGAAACAAGGAAAAAATCAATTCGAGCATTTTCTTCATGATAAGAGAAATGATGCCAGTCTGAGCTTTAACGATGTAAGAAAAGTCTTACGGACCGAGAATGGTGATCTATGGATTGCCACTGAAGAAGGTGGACTCAACGTCCGCAAGAAAGGAGATCAGCGCTTTCATTCCTTTAAGCGAAACTCTGCTGATCCACATAGCATTAGCATCAATGATATATGGTCGCTCTTTCAAGATCGTTCAGGCTTGCTGTGGATAGGTACCGCTGGTGGCGGAGTCAATACCACTCAAACTTTTGGAACACAATTTTCACGGCTGACCCACTCCCCATATGATCAAAACAGCCTTTCTCATGAATTTGTTTGGGATGTCGAAGAAGATCAAGAGGGAGACATCTGGTTTGCAACGTTGAATGGTCTCGATCGTTATGACCCGAAACAAGATGTTTTCACCCATGTCTCAAGATTTGTAACCGACAAACAACTGCCGATCGGTAATCGTATTATGGCGTTCACTATCGATAATTTAGGAAATATATGGTTTGGAAATCAACAAGGGCAACTCGGTGTCTATTCAACAAAAACCAAATTATCGACATTAATTAAGCGAGAAAATTTCCCAGAAGGATACGTTAGCTACAATCGAATTCGAATGATCGATAAAGACCGTTTGGGTTTCATTTGGGTAGGGACCGATGACGGGTTATTAAAAATTGATTCCAGTTCCCAATCGATTGTATCGGAGTACCATTTTTCAGAAAAAGGGCAATTGGGTGATTCCACCATTAGAACGATGCTGCAAGATTATCAAGGAAATATTTGGTTTGGAACTTGGAACAATGGATTGCAAAAGTACGATTCAGAATTCGATCGAATTGTAAGTTACAAGAATGACCCTTTTGATCCTAACTCTCTCAGTAACAATACGATTCGTTCTTTGTATATTGATAATACTGGAAATCTGTGGGTAGGTACCTTTAACGGACTCAACCGACTTTCTGCCGATGCAATCATCTCCGGCGAGAATGAATTCACCAGTTATCTTGAGAAAGATGGACTTCCTAATAGTGCGGTGTACGGTATTGCCGGAGATATTAATGGTAAGTTATGGTTGAGTACCAACAACGGCTTATCGCGCTTTGACCCTGCTATAGAAACCTTCGAAAATTATTCGGTTGATGATGGATTGCCTGCTAATGAATTTAATAGTAATTCCGTCATTCGTTCAACTAATGGGGTCATTTATTTTGGAAGTGTTAATGGGGTTTCTATTGTCAGTTCTAATGTCAGTCAACAAAAAGACTATCAACCCGATATTGTCATAACCTCGCTTTCTGTCGTCGGTAAACAACTTAAACCTAAAGGAGTAATTATTGACCAAAAAGAGCTGGAACTATCTTATCAGCAAAATGATGTTGCTTTTGAATTCGCTTCGCTCGACTTCAGGCATGCCGATCGAAACAAATTTCGCTATCGGTTGTTGCCCTATAATCGAGATTGGACAGAGGTCGACTTTCCTAATCAAGCTGTTTTTACCAATCTCGATCCAGGCCACTATACGTTTGAGCTAAAAGGAACTGATTCTAGCGGCATCTGGTTAGAACAGTCGACTCGTATGAAATTAATCATTTTGCCGCCACTTTGGCAAACATGGTGGGCTTTTTTAATTTACGGTATTGTCGTCGTCGGTCTTATTACACTCTATTTAATTAAACATAAAGAAACGTTGCAAGAGCAAAAGTCGATCAATGAGCACTTGCGAAAAGTAGATTTGCTTAAAGATGAGTTTTTGGCTAATACATCCCATGAATTAAGAACTCCATTGAATGGAATAATTGGAATTGCTGAATCTTTAAAAGAAGGCAGTGCAGGTCTACAAAATCAAAAAACGATTAATCACCTCGGTCTCATTATTGACGGTGGAAAGCGTCTCGCTCAACTGGTTAATGATATTCTCGATTTTAAGAAGTTGTCCCATCACACTTTAGTTTTACAACGAAGGGCAACGGATATTCAATCGGTTCTTAATGTGGTCGTCAGCTTACTCGGCCCTTTGGCTGAGAAAAAGTCGTTGACTATTGTTGATCAGTTGCCCAATGATTTGCCTTTGATTTTTGCCGATGAAGACCGGGTGCAACAAATTTTTCATAATCTCATTGGCAACGCGATAAAGTATACATCGAAAGGGGATATTATTATTTCCGCGCAACTCAATGTTAATGAAATTGAAATTTGTGTTGCTGATTCTGGAATAGGCATTGAGGAGTCGAAAATCGAGGAAATTTTTCAACCTTTCGAGCAACTCGATTTACCGAATGAGTTTATTCAAAAAGGTACTGGGTTAGGTCTCTCCGTTACTCGACAGTTGGTCGAACAGCACGAAGGTCAAATTTGGGCTAACGCCAAATTAGGAAAAGGGTCGAAGTTCTACTTTACTCTGCCATGTTGGTTAGAAAATTTCCATCTAGAAGATGACGTAGAGCAGCCTCCCGAAATGGTGACCTATGTACCAGAAGAAGCATCGCGAACAGCTAGGGTGGCAAATGACGGCAGTAAGATTGTTCCAATTAAAAACAAAGGTAAAATTTTAATTGCCGATGACGATCCAGTCAACTTGCAGGTATTAACCGATCTCCTTCAAATGAACGCGTATCAAGTGGTTTCCGCCAAAGATGGCGATGAAGCGGCCAGACTTGGATTTTCACAAAATTTCGATCTAGTCATTTTAGATATTATGATGCCCGGTATGTCAGGTTATCAAGTGACCAAAGAATTACGAAAAAAGTTCAATGCGATCGAGTTACCTATTTTGCTGTTATCTGCTCGAAACCAACCAGGTGATGTAACAGCCGGTTTTGAAGTAGGAGCAAACGATTATGTGACTAAACCGATAGAAAGAACAGTGTTGTTAAGTCGAATTAAGACAATGCGATTACTGGGAGGATTGGTCGAAGCAAAAAGGCAAAAACAACACGCTAATACATTGCAGCAGGCTTGTGAAAGGTTAGGTAAATATTTTCCCAAGCAAATGGTCAACCAAATAATTACCACCAGTAAAGAAAATCAATTGGTTGCACAACGAAAACAAATCACCGTATTGTTTGCAGATCTTGCTGGGTTTACATCTGTCTCTGACCGATTTGAACCGGAAGCAATTACCGATATTCTAAACAGCTTCTTAGGGAAAATGGGAGAGCTAATTGAAGAGCGTAACGGCGTTCTTAATGAGATATTAGGTGATGGTTTAGTGGTTTTATTTGGAGCAATCGATAATATGGGAAAAACTGAACAAGCGATCAATGCCGCGAGTTTGGCATTAAAAATGCAAAATGCAATGTCTGAGCTTTCTAATCAGTGGCTCGATGCTGGTTTCGATCATAACGTTAAGCTGCGTATCGGCATTCACCAAGACTTTGCAACAGTTGGCAACTTCGGTTCTAAAGATATCGTTGCGTTCAGAGCCGTTGGAAGTGGCGTTAATTTTGCCTCTCGATTAGAGAGCTTTTCTTCTGCGGGCGAAATATCTGTTAGTTATCCGATTTATGCTCAGTGCAGAGAGCTTTTCGAATTTTCAATACTAGAAGAAGTTCAATTTAAGGGATTCAATCATAAACACAGAGTGTGTAAATTACTCTCTGTAAAAATCCCTGGAGCTAATCTCGAAAATAACGAGTGAGCTCTTAAGTACTAAACACGATTTCAGAAGTACCCTCAATTTTTTGTACTAATTTGTTATTAATCAGTTGAGTTGGGGTGTAGGTTCCACCTTTTGGTTGGTTATCAACTAAGTACTGATTGACCTCTAACGCTGCTAAATAAGTGAGTTGATAGCCGTTGCAAGTTTCTAGCCTAGCAGTCAAAGTTTCTCCCGATGCGTTCTTCACTTCGCCCCATAAAAAAGTATTCAATTTATCTCTTTGTTGTTGGTTCGGTCCCTTGGATTTTTGTTCTATTTGGGCCTTCATTTTATTTTGAATGAACGGGATTTTAACTAACCAACGAAACCAGTTCATTTTCCCCATATTTTTGGCACCTTTAGGGGATATCGGTATATAGACTTCGATGTTCGGTATTCCGGTAGAATAGAAAGCCGTAGAAACATCTCCCCACGAAATAGTTACGGCATTTTTTTTGCCATTACCGAAATCAATTGTCCGCTGTTTATAAGCCAGTGGAACCTGAGTGATTTTGCCATCTTTACGAATTCGTCCACCAAAAGCGATCCCTTCAATCGACGTCTTCGCAGTCCCTGGACTTAAACTACTCCCAGAATCAAATCCCAATGCGAGATGAGTTGCATCGGGCATTTTATGTTTAAGCTCCGATGCAAGGCAATCAGTAGGAACCACATCGAACCCAACTCCAGGACAGATGACTATGCCGGCTTTTGCAGCGTCCTCATTCAGTGATTGAGATAGTTCGAAAACACTGATTTCGCCGGTTATATCTGTGTAGTGAGTCTTACTTGATATACACGCTTTCATCATTGGCTCTGCAGTCGCAGAAAACGGGCCGGCACAGTGAATGACGGTATAGATATCATTGAGCTGTTCAACTAGTTGTGCGTTAAATGTTAACGGAAAAACTCGATATTCTACCGCCAACTCTTGTGCCAATTTTTCTATCGCTTGTTGGTTTCTACCAGCAAGAACGGGCCTAATCCCTCTCGCCACAGCTTCTCTTGCGATCAGTTCGCCGCTATAACCATTAGCACCGTAAATCATGATGGTTCTATTAGAATTGCTCATAAATTTGCTCCCACATAATGTTTGCTCTCATTCATAAAAATTAAAAGTATCAAATCAATAGTGTTCTGAGTTGTTACTTGTAACGGCTAGTCAATAGTTTCGGGACGCTAGCAATCATTTTCTTCATATATTGATTAGGAAAGAAACGTTTGAATCGATAGGCCTTACGAGCGTATTCGTGGCTAATCACCATAAGTTGATTTTTTTCTATGCCATTGAGCGCATCCATTGCGACATCCTCAGCGGTAACTTTCGAATTTTCCATCCATTTTTTTACTAACGGTTTTACACCCTCTTCTCCTGGTGTCATAGAATCTAGTAAGTTAGTTTTGAAGAACGCTGGGCACAAGGCCGTGACACCAATTTTTCGATAACCCAATTCCGCTCGAAGAGTTTCACTTAACGCAATCACACCTGCTTTACTAACGTTATAAGACATCATGCTGGGCGCTTGCGCAATACCGGCAAAAGAGGCGGTGTTAACCACATGCCCCGGTCCACTTTCGGGAAGTAATGGCAACCAATAATGGCACCCTCTAAAAACACTGTTTAAATTGAGATTAATTGCTCTTTGCCATTGAGCAGGCGTACAGTCAACCATCATGCCTGTTGTGGCTACGCCTGCATTGTTGATTATGATGTCGAGCCCACCCCATTTCTCTTTGATTTGACTGGCAATAACCTTAAAATCATCATCCTTAGCGATGTCACAATAGAAAGGGATCGCTGTAGCGCCATTTTTGTTCGCTTCCTCTGCTACATTTTCTGCGCCGTCCAAATTGATATCAACGACTGCAATTTTCCATTTAAGCTGGGCGAATTTTTCAACGATAGCCTTACCTAAACCGCTAGCGCCGCCAGTGATTAATACACTTTGATGTTTAAAACGCGTTAACACAAGTACGCTCCTTTGGATTGATGGGGACTTATTTTGAGCCGAGAGTAGCTATATACCTTACACTAATCGGAATCAAATTAAAACGAACGCTCGTTCGTTATTGACTTTTGCGTCATAGCTGTCGTATTGTATCCGGCACGTTAATACGGTTATCTGAGGTTGTTATGTATAAAAACAAACTCGATTTCTTAATAAATAGAATTCAATAATGTGCAAAATAACTTTAATCCGCCACGGCCAAGCGAGTTTTGGTGCGAAGAACTATGATGTGCTATCTGATCTTGGCAAGTTGCAAGCAGCAGCTGTCGGTGAGTATTTCGCTAAATCTGGTTTACAATTTGATGATATTCTTCATGGCGAGCTATCTCGACAGTTAGAAACTGCACAAATTATTGCGAAGGGGATGCAGCATCAACATCCTCTCACGCTTAATAGCGGACTCAATGAATTCGATAGCGAGAATTTGGTAAAGCATTATTTGCCTATAGTCGCGAAGACTTCAGTGGAATTAGAAACCGTCATCAACGGTAAAGAGAACTGGTTCTTCAACAATCAGCACTTTGAATTCGTGTTTAAAGCGCTCATAAACGCATGGCAAACAGACGCTAGTTGTCCGTTTGAATCTTGGCAGACTTTTCATCAACGGGTGGTTGGCTTTTTCAACGAAATGACTAGCCGTTATGTGGCTAGCGACAAAATAGCGGTTGTAACTTCTGGTGGATTGATAACGCTTGCATTGCAGTTAATTATGCAAATCGACCAAGGTCGGTTCGCTGATATCAATTTGACGATTAATAATACAAGCCTCACTGATTTAAGGTTATTACCTGCAACTCCAGGAGAGGAGGAAAATAATTCGGACCAGCGAGTTAGTGCTCAGCTACTGTGTTTCAATAATATCAGTCCGTTGATTGTGCAAAATGATCGACGACTAATAACGCGGAAGTAGCTATAAAAATGCACTTACTGATGGGCAGTTATTGAAATGGATGGGGATCAAGCACATTGGCTTGGTGAGAATGATTTTAATCTATTCCGCTCATCCGTTCCAATTAGCGAACAAGAAATTTGGCTGAGTTTTTATCAGCTGCATAAAGATAAAATTCAAGTTCAAAAACAAAATGTCGCTATCGAAAAGCTCAAAATTATTATTCAGGCGACTTTTAAGCTGTCCAATCAAAAGGGTTTTACTCTGATGAGTCTTCGGGATTTGAGTCGAGAAACAAATATGAGTATGGGAAGTCTCTATACTTACATTGGAAGTAAAGGCCAGTTAGCCGAAATGATCCATCAGTTTCTACCTCATATCTTTAATCTTTGCATTCCCGATTTATCTAACTCAATAAAGTCAGCTCGAGAACGACTTCAGCGTTTTATAAGAGGCCATGTTTTTATCACCGAGTGTTTACATGACTGGTTCTTTTTTGCATTCATGGAAACAAAGCATCTCAGCCGGGCAAATAAGAAACTAGCGATGAAAAACGAATTAAATTCTGAGCAATGGTTGGAGAAGATTATTAGTGATGGTGAGCGGTTGAACGAGTTTGCATCGGTCGACCGTTTCTTAATGGGATTATCAATCAAGAGTTTATTGCAGAATTGGTATGTAAAACGAACTACGTATAGGCAAGGAAAAGTCACCTGCGAGCAGTATATTCAGTTCATCGAACAAATGATTAACAAAATGATAGAAAAAAGGTAACGGAGAAAATATGACTTCGAGCAATCATAACTATAGTCAAGAAACTAGAAAATCAGACCAATTCGATTTAGATAAACTCGCTATATTCCTCAATCGAACACTGCCTGATTTTATTCAGTCTGACAAGTATCATGTTAAACAATTTGCGGGTGGAGCATCGAATTTAACTTACCTTTTGACCAGCGGTGAGTTATCAATGATCTTGCGTCGACCACCGAAAGGCACCAAAGCAAAATCGGCCCACGATATGGTTCGAGAACATCATATGCTCCAACAAGTAAGTCGCGTTTATTCGTTATCGCCTAAACCTATTTTAGTTTGCGATGATGAAAGTATACTCGGAGAGAAATTTTTTTTGATGGAGCAAATAAAAGGGTTAGGTGTCGACAGGAATCTACCCGTTGAGATGGAGCCATCGACTCATGCAACATTGTGTGAAAATTTTGTTAAAGGACTGGTTGAGTTGCATCAGGTCGATATTAATAATCCTGAAATTGCATCTCTAGGTAAACCTGAAGGCTATGTTGAGCGCCAACTGGAAGGATGGCAAGGAAGATATCAGAAAGCTAAAACCGATGATGTCCCCGATAGTCACCAAGTCTATCAATGGTTAAAGAAAAACCTAAATTATGATTCTGGTCACCAATCTCTGATCCATAACGACTACAAGTTCGATAATTTAATTTTGGACAGTGAAAATACCGAATCCATTATCGGCGTTTTGGACTGGGAAATGGCTACTTTAGGCGATCCGCTCTTAGACTTGGGGTGTACTCTGGCTTACTGGGTTGAAGCTACAGACCCTGCACATCTACAAGCACTTAGAATGATGCCGACTCA
Source organism: Kangiellaceae bacterium (assembly GCA_019090895.1). Classification (GTDB taxonomy): domain Bacteria; phylum Pseudomonadota; class Gammaproteobacteria; order Enterobacterales; family Kangiellaceae. The sequence goes on along the minus strand of JAHRVB010000035.1, from coordinate 21,194 downwards.
TTTGGAAGGAATGTTTACTCGTCAACAAATTACCAATTATTATTGTCAGTTGAGAGGGATCACGCCCGTCGATTTTACTCCGTATTATGTTTTTGGACTATTTCGATTGGCAGTGATCATCCAACAAATCTATTATCGATTTTACCACGGGCAAACGGATAATCCAAAATTCAAAGATTTCGGCCAGCTGGTCAAAATTCTGTTGTCACAGTGTGAACATTGTATTCAAGAATAATTATAAATTCACTCTCCCAGACGAGTAAATATGACGGCGTTCGTTATTGTGAATAAGAGTAACAAGCGATCACCAAAAAAACGGTCAGTACGAAATGTTATTAATCAAAAATTGAATCAAACAGAGGAATCCACTCATGAATAATAAAACATTCAACATCGCAGGAAAAACAGCCATCATTACTGGTGCTAGCCGCGGAATCGGTGAAGCAATTGCTAGACTTTTTGCGGCACACGGTGCTCAGGTCATTATTTCTAGTCGCCGTCAGGAAGCCTTAGATGAGTTAGCGGAAACAATTAACGCGGAAGGTTTACCTGGAAACGTTGAAGGTATAGCTTGTCATATTGGAAACACTGAGTCGGTCACTGAATTCTTACAAAAAGTCACGGCCAAATATAGCTCAATCGATATCTTAGTCAATAATGCTGCAACGAACCCTTTCTATGGTGAATTGATAGATACACCTGAGTCCATGGTCGACAAAACAATTGATGTGAATATCAAAGGTTACCTGTCTATTAGCCAAGCTGCAGCAAAGATAATGAAGGAAAACGGCGGAGGAAGCATCATTAATACGGCTTCAATCAATGGTGTTATCCCGGGACAAATGCAGGGTATTTATTCAATTACGAAAGCCGCAGTCATTTCAATGACGGCGTCTATGGCAAAAGAAACTGCGAAATATGGGATTCGAGTTAATGCTGTTTTACCCGGATTAACGGATACAAAATTTGCTTCAGCATTAACTAAAAACGAAAAAGTGCTCAATTCGATTTTACCAATGATCCCGATGGCAAGAATGGCACAACCAGAAGAGATTGCGCCAGCATTTTTATTCTTAGCATCAGACGCCGCGTCTTATATTACTGGTGTAAGCCTTCCTGTGGATGGCGGAGTATTGTGTTAATAATATTATAAGATGAGTTAGCTAAAGATGAATATTCGTACAACAACCATTAAAGATATAGTAGCGATACAATCACTCTATCAAAAAGTGGCGGCTTTAACCGGCGGCTTAGCGAGAGAAGAAAAAGAGATTGATGAACACTATATTTCCGATTTTGTGAAAAGGAGCCTAGCGTGTGGTTTAAGCTTTGTTGCCGTTAGAGATAGTCAAGTTCTAGGGGAAATTCATTGTTATTCGCCTCCAGAGTCTTGCTTTTCGCATCTGCTTTCTTCTTTGACGATTGCCGTTGATCCTAGTTCTCAAGGGCTTGGTGTGGGCCGTCAATTATTTGAAAACTTGATGTCTACGGTAATTAGTAAGATGCCAAAAATTCTCCGTATTGAATTATTTGCAAAAGAATCGAATCGGAAAGCAATTGAGTTTTATCAATCGCTTGGATTTCGAGTCGAAGGAAAGTTTGAATCTCGAGTTAAGAATAGGCAAGGAGAATTCGAAATAGATATCCCTATGGCATGGTTGAGATAGACGAGTCAGTTATTGACTTTAAATTTTTGAGCTTCCAGAGTTTGTTCGCCTATTTCTCCTGAAAAATACAGCTTCAATATTGGTCCCATTACTTCGGCAGTAATTTCGGGCCAATGATTACCATTAGTATAATGACTAGTTACCATGTTATTTTCCCCAAGTTCCCAAAAGCTAGGAACTGGCGCTTTATTAAGTCCAATTTGGGCCAAATCGTTTTCCCATTCGTCGTAATCGATACGAATAACGTATGTGCCTCTATATGCCTCCATTAAGGCGTTCTTTTCAGTTTTCTTTCTTAGGCGTTTACAAGGGCTGCACCATTCACCTGTCATCTGTAGAAATACTTTTTGATTTCGAGTCTTTGCTATCGCGGAATGTTTTCTAATTTCGTTAGTTAGCGAAAGACCATCCCATTTAAGTTCTACAATTGAAAACTCTGGATAGTTTTTAGATTCATAAAAGTACTTGTCTGTAGCGTGATCGCTACACGCAGCAACAAATAGTATTAACAAAGGTAGTAAAAATTTTGACTTGGACATGTTTTGTTTACTCGATTAAATTAAGTGGTCCATATTCCGTTGGTCAGTTGACAATCGATCGAATCTAATACGATATGAATGATTAAGCCAATGCCAATCAACCGAATTTTTGAAATGAAACATACTAAAAAATAAAATGTGATTGGTATTATAGTATGTAATGGATGAAATCCGATACTACATCGATTCGGCTGGTAGATAGGATTCGCTAAAATATGATCGGCATCAATAATCATTGTAGCCATCATAATGACAAATGCGGTTTTCCATCGTTTTCTAAAAAAAGAAAGAGCGATAATGAGCGGAACAAGGATATGTAACATTAGGTGAAAAATTCGGGTTTACCTTTTAGCCAAGCTTCAATTTCGTGCCACGATTTAGGTTTGCAGGTGTAGTAACCCTGAGCAAAATCACACCCCATTTTTCTAAGTCGTCTTAACGTTGGAAAATCTTCAACTCCTTCGGCGACAACTTGAAGTCGGAGATTATGGGCTAATGTGATTGTTGAATTGATTATTATCGAATCTTGCGTGCGAGATAGCATCTCTTTGACGAATTCACGGTCGATTTTAAGCACATTAATGGGTAGTCGTCTTAAGTATGCAAGAGACGAATATCCTGTACCAAAGTCATCGAGTGAGAGCTTTACTCCAAGGGCCGATATTTTGTTTAAAATTTCAGCTGCTTTATCAGGATCTTGCATCAATGCTGTTTCAGTTATTTCAAGCTCTAACATGTTGGGAGGAATATCGTACTTAGCAAGCGCTGTTTTGATAAAATAAAGACAACGTTCATCAATTAAATTTCTGGCTGAGAGATTAATGGCAACTGGAAGCGGATATCCACTCTTATACCATTGACTTTGTTGTTTGAGGGCCATATTCAAAACAGATTCCGTCATTTGATGGATAGAGTTGCTCATTTCTGCCAGAGGAATGAATTTATCCGGGAATAATAATCCTTTATCTGGATGTCGCCATCTGACCAACGCTTCAAACCCACAGGCTTTACCGCTGGATAGGTCGATTTTTGGTTGATAATGGAGTTCAAGTTGGTTGTCTCTTACAGCAGAGTTCAATTCGGCTATCAACGCTAATCTTTCGGGAGTGTGTTTATCATCATCAACATTGTAAGCCCTTATCCCACCACCTCTTTGTTTTGCTCCATACATAGCAACGTCGGCAGAACGAAGCAAAGCGTGGCTATCGTTTCCGTCTTGTGGAAATTTGGCAATGCCAATACTCGCATCAATTTCTAGCATCATCGAGTTAATTTCGAATGGTTCACGAAGACTGGTAAGCAAGGTATGGGCGTAGAGATTGATTACTCGATCGTCAGATATATTATCAATTAGAACAATAAACTCATCACCACCTAAGCGACTGATCATTATTTTATGACCTGCGAAGACTTGATTGAGTCTAGGGCCTATTTTTTGAAGTAGAATATCGCCAGTGTGATGTCCTAAGGTGTCATTAATTTCTTTGAAACGATCGAGATCAAGCAAAAGTAATGCTGCAGATAGGTACTTAGGATTTTTTTTCTTTTGCTCAAATTGGCTATGAAACTGCAATCGATTAGCTAAACCGGTTAAAGAATCATGGTGAGCCATATCGTCCAAATCTTTCATTTTATGCGCATTTGCCAATGCTTGGGAAACTGTATTATGAATGACATCCAGCGTTTCTTTCTCGATCGCTTTGTAACCTTTTATAGAGCCGTATCCAAGATTGATACAACCAAACAATTCACCTTGATAACTTAAAGGGATGGCAACTCCCGACCAGAGATTATTGGTAATAAGAGCTGTTTTGACTTCATCGTCAATGCGATTGTCTTTACTAAAATCGGGGCTAAATTGGATTTCATTTTTTGCAAGGGAAACACCGGTGATCCCTTCTTTAATTGACTCTTGCATGGTTTTCTTAACAGTCTCGCTATCAAATCCACTGGTGGCCATTAATTTGAGAGACTCTGATTTACTGTCTACAAAGTAGATTGCAGCATGGGTTGTTTCGGTTACTACTAACAGCGCTTCTATAGTTTTGTCAGCGATAGCCTGAAACGAGTGGTTACCGATTAATCGGTTGGACAGGTCATTTATTAGTTTAAAACTGTTGTTCTGCCTCAATAATCGTTTCCTAGAGTGAGCCAGCTTCCTCTCTGTCGTCTTACGGGCATCAATATTTCGAATGGTCATCAAAACTTTTGAATGGTTGCCTATAGCAATTGCGTTAAGAGAAATTTCAGATTCGAACTGCTGTCCGTTTAATCGAATATTAGTCCACTCGAAAACTTGGACTTGCCCCTTGAGAGCTGCGGCAGTGAGTTCGCTAGCTTTATCTTTTGAATCTCGGCCATCCGTTTGGAAGGTGGAAGAAAACTGAGCGAGGTTTGAATGAATTATTTGGTCTCTGGTACAACCAAAAATATCCAGAGCGCTTGGATTGCAGTCGATAAACTGGCCATCATCGAGTAATAAAATACTTTCTACAGCTCCGTCGAAAAGTAATTGGTACTTCTCCGCCTGCTCCACCAGCTTGGCGTTGTGATTGTCAGTATGTGAAGTTATATGTTCGTTCATAATCGTTGAAGGATGTGACTACCTTTTTTCTATTATCGTCTCTTTAAATATAGCTTAAATAAATCACAGGACACCACAGAAAATGCTTTTGTGGTAAAATCCGCCGCAAATTTCTACTTATCAGTACTAGCAATGATTCGATTCAAACAACTATCCTTATTTCAGGGCAGCCTACCTTTGCTGACGGACGTCAACCAAACGCTCTATCCTGACCAAAAGATAGGAGTTGTTGGTAAGAATGGCTGTGGCAAGTCGAGCTTATTTTCTATGCTCAGAAATGAGCTAAGTGCGGAACAGGGCTTTCTAGAGTTTCCACCCAAATGGCGTATAAGCAGTGCTCGTCAAGAAACGCCTGCTAGTCCGCTCAACGCCGTTGATTATGTGCTTTCCGGACACTCCGAATATGCCAACATTCAACAGCAACTTAAGGTAGCAGAGGCCAGCGAAGATGGTATCGCAATCGCTAATCAACACGCAAGATTGGACGCGATAAATGGCTGGTCACTTTCTGCGTTGGTGGCAAAAATGTTAACGGGGTTAAGCTTTAGCGAATCACAGATGAATGTGACTGTGGCTGAGTTGTCAGGAGGATGGCGAATGCGTCTTAATTTGGCACAAGCACTTATACAGCCAGCAGAGCTATTATTATTGGATGAACCAACCAACCATCTTGATTTGGAAGCGGTACTTTGGCTAGAAGGCTATCTCCGTAATTATGAAGGCATGTTATTAACTATCTCACATGATCGAGATTTTTTGGACAGTTTTTGTAGTCATATTCTTCATTTTGAGAATCAGGGGCTTACCAATTATGCCGGCAATTATTCGCAGTTTGAAAAACAGAAACATGCCAAACAAGTATTACAACAAGCGGAATTTGAAAAGCAACAAAAAGAAATCGCTCACTTAGAGAGTTTTATCAATCGATTTAAGGCTAAAGCAAGTAAAGCCACTCAAGCACAAAGTCGGGTAAAAGCGCTCGATAAAATGGATAAAGTCAGTGCGGTACAGATTCGGCAAAAGTTCGGATTCGAATTTAAAGATATTAATAAGAACATCACAGAGTTAGCTGACCTCAATTCTTTGCAAGCGGGTTATGGTGATGCGGTTATTCTTAAAAATGTCACCATGAGAATTATGGCCGGTCAACGGATAGGGTTACTGGGGCGAAACGGTGAAGGTAAATCAACGCTTATAAAAGTAATCTGTGGTGAACTTGAAAAACAAGCGGGTGAGTTAAGTCACAATAAGCATTTTAAAGCCGGTTATTTTGCTCAGCATCAGGTTGAACAACTGAACCTCGACCAATCACCTATTTGGCATATTCAGTCATTGGGTGAGGGGATTAGTGAACAGGACGCAAGAAATTTTCTTGGTGGATTTGCTTTTAACGGCGATAAGTCGCTCGATAAGGTTAAGGGGTTTTCTGGCGGCGAAAAAGCCAGGCTCGTTCTCGCAATGATCACCTGGCAAGAACCCAATTTATTGCTGCTTGATGAGCCGACTAATCATTTTGATATCGAAATGCGAGAGGCGCTTGCATTGGCACTGCAGAACTATGACGGTGCCGTTATTCTGGTTGCGCATGATAAGAATTTGCTAGAGAGTGTTGTTGATGAATTCTGGCTAGTCAATGATGGGCGAGTTAAATTATTCGAGGGAGATTTGAGTGACTACCAGAAATGGTTGAACGATAATCGTTGGGCTAAAACCAAAGAGAGTGATAATAACTCATCTGGCGAAAGTACTTCATCGGACAATGCATCAAATCAATCGGGATCTACATTGTCTAGAAAGGATCAAAAACGCCAAGAAGCTGAACTAAGAAAACAAAAAGCACCGCTAACCAATCGATTAAAGAAAGTCGATATTGAAATGGCAAAGCTACAACAAGAAAAAGAAGAGCTGGAGATCTTATTGGCTAGTAGCGATATTTATCTCGATGAAAATAAATCGAAACTTGCAGAATCAATGCAACGTTCTTCAGAAGCCGATCAAACCCTAGAAACGCTAGAAGAAGAGTGGTTCGACTTGACTGAAAAGTTAGAATCTTTCTCATAGGCTAATGAGTTCAATGAAGCAAAGAAAAAAACAATTTATCGCTGGTGCCGTTTGTCCCGAGTGCGATGATACCGATAGTTTAGTGCTGTATAGTGACGACAAGAGCATCGCCTGTGTAAGCTGCGACTTTACAAAAACGAGCGAGCAGAGGGATTCAAAAGAGCCAGATAATGAGCCGTCTACTCAATCACGATATAAAGATGCTAGTAGTATCGACTTTACTCAGTTGGACAAGTAACGTTCAACAGGCTCAATTGTTTCCTGTTCAGGTATTCGTATTTGATTATGAATCTTTTAAATACATGCTTGCTAATGGCATGAAGACAAAAGAAAAATCAATCATCGATAAGTTCGAACTGAAAGACGGTGCCTCTATATTATCTTCAGCATTAGAGTTTAGGTAATTTTATTCATTATATAAGGGCATCTTAGTAAATTTGATTACCGGTGAAATCGGTATTAAATTGGAAAATAGATAATGTGTGAATAGGGTCTATCGAATTGAAAATAAACTTTCGAAATTCGAAAGACCCTTCAAACGAGTCTATGTATTATCTTACAGCACGTAGAGCATCGTTACCCCAACCGACTAGCTTGTTGTCTCTAAAAACAAGGGGAGTTGTCTCGTCTTTAGTTGTTTCTCCATCAGAATGACGATGTTGAGTTCGATAGAAAAGAACTCGATAGCTGTCGCCATTTCTTTCGAATGCTTCTGAAAAATCGGGTGCTCCTAATTGTTCTACAACAGAAGAACGGGAATCGTTAATTTCTAGTTGGTTGATAGTGCTTAGGTTGTCTCGCTGATGCGAACGCCAATTATCGTTATGGTCATCGCGCCAATCATCGCCGCCAACAACTATACAGCCGGAAAGGCTGAAGGTGATTAAAAGTGCTGCAATTGTGTTAATAATAATTTTCATTTGATTGTACTCTCCATAAGGTCGATTAGTAGTCTTTAACACTCATAATCTTAAGCTTAAAAGATGAACTCCAACTTAATTGAGTATTTTGCCCATCCGAAAAAGATTTAATTTTTGTCTAATTAGCGCAAATTCGCGACTAAATATTGGATAGCAGGTTTTGTGCCAATAATTGTCGTCTTGTGAGGGAGTAAGTTGAATTGCAATGGTGTTTAAAATAAAAACAGAATTTTTTGACTAAGCCTTTGAATTATAGAGCTAAAAGATAAGTATAGTTTCATCAGTGCGCGGTAGAAATGGTGATTCACATTCGGTCAAAATTAGCAAAAATCTCAGGACTTAGCTATTTGGCCCAATGTGATTGGTCAAAATAGCTAAGTCCAACGAGTAATATCAGACTAACTGAGTTGAGAGCTATTGTTCAATCTTATAGCAGGGGACATATTCTCTAGTGGGTAGTGTCATACGTTTTGCTGCAATAAATCCTTCTAACAGTTTATTAAGAGATGAACTTATCTCTTTGCTGCCCCGTAGTATAAAAGGTCCATGTTGTTCTATTTGAGCCACGCCATCTGGTTTCACGTTGCCTGTAACGATTCCAGAGAAGGCTTTTCTTAAGTTGAGGGCTAGCTCGTGAGTTGGTTGGTCCTTAGATAAATTAAGTTCGCTCATCGATTGGTGAGTCGGCTCAAAAGGGAGTTGCCAACTTTCACCGACTTTTAGTCGCCAGTTAAAATGAAAGGAATCGTTATTAGCAATTCTGAATTCGGTCACTTCATCAATACTACGTTTCACCGTTTGCGCGACCTTGCAGGGATCATCAATAATGATCTTGTAGTAGTTGGTCGCCTCATCGCCCAGTGTATCTCTGACAAATTGGTCAAGTTGAGTAAAATAATCTTCGCTTGATTTTGGACCTGTCAATATAACCTGCATGGGAATTGATTGGTTATCGGGATGGAGTAAAATTCCGATGAGATACAATAGTTCTTCCGCCGTTCCGACACCGCCAGGAAAAATAACGATCGAATGAGCCAAGCGTACAAAGGCTTCCAATCTCTTTTCGATATCAGGCATGATGACTAGGTGATTAACGATGGGATTTGGTGGTTCAGAAGCAATAATTCCAGGCTCGGTAATACCTAAATAAAGGGCATTGGTATTGCGGTGTTTAGCATGTGAAATGGTCGCACCTTTCATAGGACCCTTCATAACACCAGGTCCACAACCGGTGCAAATATCGAGGCCTCTTAAGCCCATTTCATAGCCGACTTTCTTTGTGTACTTATATTCTTTTTCAGAGATTGAATGACCACCCCAACAAACCACTAAATTGGGTCTTCGTGCAGGACTGACAGTTTCTGCGTTTCTTAATATTCTGAAAATGAAATCACTGATTCGTGTTCCTTCAGATAATTCTTGATTATCATTGGTGATAAATAAGTTAGGACTGTAAACTAGGTCGCGTACAACCGCGGAGAGATGTTCCCGCATGCCATAAATCATCTCGCCATCAACAAAGGCTTCCGTAGGGGGATTAATCAATTTGAACCGAATTCCGCGCCTTTGCCAGCTAATCTTAACGTCAAAATCTTTGTATTTGTCGAGAATCTCTTTAGCGTTGTCTATGTTGGAGCCGCTATTGAGTACCGCTAAAACACAGCGCCTGATTAACTCATGTAACTCTCCCTCTGACTGTTTAATTAACCAGTGCATCTCATTAACAGATAAAAGCTCTAAGGAGCTTTCGGGGCTGACTTCGTATACCGATTGTACCGATCCTCTACTCATCTAAATTCCTCTTAGTTGTTTTCCCTTATTTTAATTATAGTCTATGCGAACCTTAGCGAGTAAGATATAAGTTAACAACGAATTAAAAGTAATTAAACTTTATTTGAAGTAAGTTCGTAAGTAAACTTTTAAGTGTGTTTTTAGTAAAACAAAATTAACTAAGTTGTCATTAACAGGAATTAACATCATGAGCCAACATCACAAGATCGATTATGTCGAATTTCCAGCCAAGGACATGTACAAAACAAAAAACTTTTTTGGTAAAGCATTCAATTGGACTTTTCAAGATTATGGCCCAGATTATTGTGCTTTCTTTAGTTCTGGTGTTGACGGTGGCTTCTTTAAGTCCGATCTAGTGAGTTCAAGTGAAGCCGGCGGAGCTCTGATTGTTTTGTACAGTAATGAGTTAGAATCAACCCAATCGGTTATTGAAGAAAATGGTGGAAAAATAGTTAAACCAATATTTGCCTTTCCAGGTGGTCGACGATTTCATTTCGCAGATCCTAATGGTAACGAATTTGCGGTTTGGTCGGATAAGTAGGATGGTAGGGAGAAAGTCGAATTCAGCGAAATATGACTCGACCAGCTCTTTTTCTTAAATACTTAAGGTCGACTTGTTTCGAAATTAAAACTCAAAGTTAGCAAATATAAAATCATTTCGCTCTACGGTTTGTAGCGGCTATATTCAGTAGTCGCTTTTCTTTCTCCTCTTGAGTAAAAACTTTGTCAATATCAATAGTTAAGTATAAGTTTGGCATGTTGTCCTGGAGAAAACGAAATTTTCTCTTGACGGTTAATTGGCTATTTATTTGCTGTTGATTGATTTCCCTCGATTCCAGAGATAGCTCTCCGTTCAGTTGTTTAACCATTGAGTTTTGGTAGAGAGATACGATTACTGAGAAATCACCAGCTTATCTATTGATAACTTCAAAAATCATATAATATTTATTTTGCTTTGATGAATCGACTACGGCGTTCTTGTTTTCAAATAGTACTTTTTGGCCGCTGGCTTGGGTCAGTTCAATGTACGACTCCGAGCTATTCGTCTTATAACGAATTCTGCCACCATACGCATGTCCATTCTCCTCAATTATACTGGCATGCACCAGTCCCCAAAAATTCATTTGTTGCCATTGAGTATGAACTGGTACTTTCAGTTGCAATTGTAAGTATCAGTAATAAATATTTCATTTTAACCTCTAACTTACCGTTGCGAATTTAGATTCTTGATTAAGGTCGATGTGGCCGTGAGTAAAGGAAATATCATACTACTGCTTTTTCGCAAATAAAGGTATTTGATACCCTTATACGGTGTACTATTCACACATGTTTTCCGCACGACAATAAACTATGAGTCTTTACTTTCTCGCTAAGCCGTACTGCTGTCATGTAAATATCGCTTCGAACAGCCATGTACTTCTCTTGCACGTCTATTCGAAAGATTATTGCTTTAAAACTACCGTTCGAACTAAGGTGTCTGATTCCTGAAAGAATATTATTCTTCTAGGATTTCTAAGTCTACTATCGTTTATTCTTTCGATAAGCTTCTATCCAAAAAATCAAGTATTTTATTGTAGACAGTCAACCTATTGGACTCGTCATAATAGCCATGACCTTCGTCGTCTAGAAGCAACCAATCATATTCTTTTCCTATTTTGTCAAAAGCATTTCGGAGCGAATTCGCTTGCTCTAAGGGGGCCATAGCATCCCTTTTTCCGTGAATCAAAAGGATATTTGCGGAGATAGCTGAGACGTTATGGACAGGCGACCTTTCCTGTAGTAGCTTATCGTCCGTCCCCAAAACATTTTTTAAATAAGCCATTCCGCTTTCTCTTTCCGCAATATTTCCCTTTTCAAACATCATGGGTAAGTCATACACTCCCATAGAGCCTATTGCACATTTGTAGAGCGATGGTTCTCGAACTACTCCCATCAAAGCAGCATACCCTCCATAACTTGAGCCATAAATACAAATTCTCTCTTTATCTATTGGAAAGTTATTTATAGCAAAAAGGGTAGCATCCGTTAGATCATCTTGCATTGACGCTCCCCATTGACCATAGCCGGCTAATTGGAATTCTTCTCCATAGCCTGCACTACCCCTATAATTGGATTGAAGAACTGCATAACCTTTACTTGCTAAGAGTTGTACTTCCCAGTCAAATCCCCAATAATCTCTCACTCCATGTGGACCACTATGAGGTAAAACGACCAGTGGATAGTTTTTAGAATATTCATCATTCGGCAAAGTGATATAACCGTGAATAGTCAAACCATCTCTCGAAGAAAATTCTATAGGATTTACTGAGGCCATAAACTTTTGTTTGAGGTTGCTTCTCTCTTTAACTAGAAATTCAGGTTTGGGAGTGTCAGTACGAATTAAATAATATCTACCAGAATTAACATCCGACGTTACTTTTACTACAACCGACTCTTCATCCGATGTAACACTTGTGATTTGTACGTCACTACTATCGAAGTCTTTCATTAGTTGCTCATGTATTTTTACAGCGGAGTTTTCTTTGTGTAAATATTCGTACTTAGGTGCTCCTAGTTCGGTACCCACAGCTACAATTTTCCTTCCCGTAAAATCATATACATATTTTGACACATCAACTTGTTCATCGTGGAAAACTTTGCTTATAGAGCCTTCGAGAAGGTTATATGTATATAATGCTCTCGTTCCGTTAGCTACGGATGCAGAAAAATAAACATGTTTATTGTCTTCTGTGAAGTTTATTGGGATTAGACTCCCTTCATCAATTCCTTCAAGAGATAATTCAAGCCATTTATCAGAGCCAGGGGCGCGACTGAACGCTATAGTTTTGTTTTCTTTGTTCACACCTATTGCAAAACGAACTTTACCGAAATTGTCGGTAACAGCATGGGCATACGGGAGAGGTAAAGAATCAACGCGACGTTTTTTTCCTGTATAAATATTTAACTTATAAACTATAGGAGTTGCATTTGGATTAGAGATCCACTGGGAACTTTTTTCTCTCCAAGGATAAAACGCTATCAGTATATTCTTATCATCATTTCTTAACAAGTCGATAATTTTTTGATCACCATAATCAGCCTTTCCCTTTTTCAATTTGTGACCGGTTTGTTTTTCATTAGTTGTATGACCGAATATTACCTTATACTGGCTACCGTCGATGCTTACGGCAACCAATTCACCAGTTTCCTGTTTTTGTTTATTCCATGCATGGCTTTCTTCGATGGAGTAGACTAGCCGCTTGTTATTCACCCAGTAGAATTGACCAATAGATTTATTGCTGTTACCTACTCCGAAAATATTAAGAACTTCTTTACTCTTTGTATCCAAAACACCAATTACATCCTCTCCCTCGCTTCTGAATATAATAGCAAGGTGTTTCCCGTTTGGTGATATTTTTACGTCTCTGGCTGAAGGGTGTTTTATGAATTCTGATATGTTGAGTGATTTAGCTTCGAGGTTGGGCACAAGAATAATCACATATAGTAAAATGGCTCTAACAGCTTTCGAAATGAACATTATTTAAATCCTTTATTTCTTCTATTATCATCCAATGATGAAAGAGGTAGTTTAGTTCAATTTTTGGTTGCATTCAAACAAGCATAATTAGCAGTCGCTTCCGAGCGCAAGTAGGCATATAATCCTCCGACTACTACCAAGAGTACTCATACAAAGAATGTTAATGATTTCTCGGTTTATTAACTTGTAGATGAGACTTTTCCTACTCTATACAAGAAGACTCGTGAATCAGCAACCTTAAACAAAATTAAAACGTCAAAACTTGACTTGATTTCTTTTGCTCTTCAACTTGCTTGCGTGTAAATGGAATATCACGCCACTGTTTTTTTGCAAAGAGTGGGATTTGGTCGCCTTTGTGAGGAGAATTATCTTCACTGGAATTTCCGTAAGACAATAAACCGCGTGCTTTTACCTTATCGCCAAATTCTACCGCGGTTACATAAGTATCCCCGTGAAAGGCAGTGTACTTATCTTGCTTATCTTTTCGAAAAGCTAAAACTCTAAAGCTACCTGTTGAGCCAAGATGTCCATTTGCTGGGGCATCGTATTGGCCCATCTTGACGCGATAAACTTCGCCCCATGGAATATTCAACTTGCCGTATTTCTTTATCACAGAGTTACTAGCTGCTTCGAGATTTGCCAAGGCTTTGCTTTCATCAGTTAAAACGGTAGGTGTTGACCAAGGCTTAGTGGCAGACCATTTATCACTAAAGATATTTCTACCAGAAAGATTTACCCATTCAACAAATAATACACTACCAATGGATTGTGCATCCGTAGTTTGATCCCAATTAGAAAGTATTTTCGCTGCCTTGTTGAGAACTTGACTGTTCGATTTTTTCGCTAATGGGATTAAATCATCTAATACGTGATCAGCCATTTCTAACTTGGTTGACTGCTGATACTTGAATAATTCATCAAAGGTAATCTTGTCATCATTCATTAACATTCGAGTGGATTGTTGATTTCTAAAATCCATCGATTCACCCCAGGCCATTGTTGAAGGATAATCCTTGGCTCGTATCGTCATCGGAATTGTGGACGTCCATGGACTATCGTTCGAGTTTTGTATTGCGCCGAGTTTTGGATTGGTGATTTGAGGTAAATCGCCAACGGAGTATAATTTATCCCAGAAAAACTCGCTTGAATCGCCTGGAATTAGACCTTGCCAAAAATTATAGTCTCCGCTTTTTCGTTTTGGATAAAATCCATTCGAGATGTAAAATATATCACCCTGTTTATCAGCATACATGGTATTGAAATAAGGCATCTGGTGTTCGCCTAGCGCCTTTTTGAATTGGTTTAGGTTTTTTGAGTTCATCATTTTCCAATACTGTGAAGAACTCCCTGAGCGATCGTTTCCTGCAAAACGAACCGCTAGTGCTGATTTCTTATTCGATTTTATAATCGGTCCGTGAACTGAAGATTTAATGTTGAGAGTTTCAGTAATAAAGCTGCCATCGACTTGTTTTATTTTCATGGTCTCAGTCCGAGTATCAAAAGGTTTCATTTTTCCATCGTAAAGATAACCTCCCTCTGCTAGAGTTAAATCGTATCGGTCCACCAAATCAATGCTGTTAACCGTGTGAGACCAACCTAAGTATTGATTAAATCCAATTTCCATACCTGGAATACCAACTAGGGTAATTCCGGAGAAGTTGAGACTACTCGAATTGAAGTGCGATTCCCAAAATAGAAAAAAGTCCGACCAAGGAAGGTGCGGATTCATCAATAACATCGCATTACCTGACGCAGATTTATTTGGGCCGATTGCCCATGTATTCGATCCCAGCTGCGCACCGTGTTCCGAAGGTGAGTCAACCTGTTCGTTTGATGCGACCAAGCTTGCCCTTTGAGCGGGCCACTTTGCAGAAATTTCTCGACGGCCAGCAAAAACAACATAAAGAATCCGGTAAAAATGAGCAGTAATATCTGCTGGCATGGCCGGATAAACCGCAAGGTTCTCGGCTTTAAATTGCGTTTTATGTTTACTAACGTAGTCATTGAATCCATTAACAAACGCTTGGTAGGATTGATGAGTGAACTCATCGGAATTGTTATAGTTTCTTTGTCCTATAAACGGAACACCAACTGTGCGGAATAGACGATCTTGCGCTGCTAGTTTTTCACCTCGGTATTCAGCGGCTTTTCCTCGCGCCTCGCCGTAGAGCTTAAGTACCAAATTTCCGTGCTGTTTGGCCATTGCCCAACCTTGTGCATAAAACAACCCTTCTGTCGATTCAGAATAGATATGAGGCACTCCCCATTGATCCCAGATAATTTCGGACTCATTGGTTTTAGCATTAATGACGGGTATAAAAGAAAGCATTAGTAAAGCGCAAAAGAAGGATTTCAATTTGGTTCGACTGCCGGACGTTTTCGTTTTTGCTGGAGTTTGATTCATCACATCGATCCTTTGGTTAGAATTATTATTTCTACATACTCGACAATTGCCATTAACTGTCTATTTGATCTGTACAAGATTCATTGGATTTCCAGATACATTTAATAATTCAAATTCGACAATTCTTTCGATATCTTGTTCAGTTGAAACGCAAGCAACAATATCAGCTGTGGGAGCGATTTGTTCAAATTGAGTCAATACTCGTTTGATAGACTCAAGGGAGCAGTATTTAATGCTTCTCGGCAGAATAGTTTTTAATAGTTTGAAATGGTTTTCTGTCAAATTGAGGGATTCAGGACTAGCGCTGACACATTCTTTGGCAGACGATTGAACCATACAGCTCTTTAATTCTGCGAGCGCAAACGCCGCTTGGTAAAGTTGACCATCCGAGGGGGATAATTGGGCTCTACCACTATCAATCTTAGACACTTGTTGAATATCAAAGGGACTGCAACCGCCGCTTGTATGTTCGCGAACTGAGATTTTTACATAATCATTCTTACTAGGCTTAAAAGTGAATTTTGATACAGGGAGTTCAATTTTCTGGTGGACGCTAGATTCAGTAACAAGCTTGACTAGGATTTGATCTTGGTCGTCGACCTGAGCGACGAGCGTATAATCGACATATTCACAGTAACCACCGGATTTAGTACAGCTACTCAAGGCTATAACTAGCGTGGCTATTACTAAGGACAAAAACGTAACGGGCTGTCGCATATAAAACTCAATATCACTGGTTTTGATTGGACGAATTGAGCTACTTTAACTTCTCTGACTATGAAGTTCAATTATGCTGTTTATAAATTAGTCACTTTACACGCTAGCCTTTAAAAACAACTGTTTTGGAACCGTTAAGTAGTACCCGATCTTCAAGTAGATAGGTGACGGCGCGCGCCAAAACTCGTCTTTCAATATCTCGACCTATTCGCACTAAGTCTTCAGGCTGGTCAACATGGGTAATGTGCTCAACATCTTGCTCAATGATCGGCCCTTCATCGAGATCGGATGTGACTAAATGGGCCGTAGCGCCAATCAGTTTTACCCCTCGGTCGTAAGCCTGATGATAAGGTTTAGCACCTTTAAAGCCAGGCAGTGAACTGTGATGAATATTGACACAACGGCCCTCTAAGTAAGAAGTCATGTCGTCAGAGAGAATCTGCATATACCTCGCCAAGATTACGAGTTCAGCACCACTTTGGTCAATAATAGTCTTAACTTGGGCTTCCTGTTGAGGTTTCGTTTCTGCGGATATGGGAAGGTGATGATAGGGAATATCACCTATCAACGAATTCTTTAGCGCGCTTTTTGGATGGTTGGAGATAATTGCAACAACATTCATCGGCATCTCGCCGATCTTTTCGCGGTACAGTAAATCGCCCATACAATGATCAAGGTGAGAGACCATAATTACGACTTTTTTTCGATGCTCCGACGGTCGCAGTGACCAAGCCATATCAAATCGCTCGATAATTGATGCTAATGACTGTTCTAAGTTTTTTGCTTGATTGAGAGTTGAGCCCGCATCAAAGACGACTCGCATAAAGAAATTGCCAGTGGCGGGATCATTGAATTGATGAGCATCAACAATATTGGCGCCCTGCTTATGCAGCGCGTTTGTAAGGGATGCGACTATTCCACATTTATCCAAGCAGGATATTTTTAGTATAAATCGACTGGACATGGCTGAATTCAACGACCCGGCATTCTAATGGTAGGTTTAATCCTAACATGGAAAGTGACTGATGATTTAACCGTCGAGCGCGTTCAAACTAATAAATCTATATAGCCTTTGCTAAGAAACCAGCTCAAAATTGAGTGTTTGTCTTTTTTCACCATTGATGACTAAGGATATTTGATGCCCACCTAAATAATATTTCCTAGTACTGATAGGCTTGAAGGAAAATTGCTTAGTAATTTTTCTTTCCTTTTCGAGATACTCCCCTTCACCAATCTTAAATATTTTTCCAGCGAGTTTGCCGTTGGCTTTCATAAAGTCGATGACAAACTCTAGCCTTAGTTTACCCAGGCTGTTTTCTTTACTGGCGAGGGAGAATTCAAAATCTAACTGTTGTCCTTTGCCGACTTTTTTATCCGCTTTAAATTCTCGAATTTCTACATGATCGGCACGCTTATATCCAAATAGTGAAAGCACTTGCGTATCACCTTGTTTTAATAGGCCTCGACAGGCGTGTTTAATCACCCAGTCAATGTTTTTAGAGCGACCAAAATTGTTCTGTGCAAACTCGACTACTAGCTTAGGATTATCCTTGCTGATATCGTTGAGGTTATTGGCGACACTTCGTCTGACATACAAAATCTTATCTTCAATAAGTTGTTCGATTATTGGCATAACCGCAGAAGGGTTTTTCTTAAACTCTGGTAGTGCGATGGCCCATGGCAGTCTTGGCCGACAACCTTCTGTTGCTAACCTTCGTACATGTTCATTGGGAGAGTTTGCCCACTGATACATTTGCTCCATTGTTTTGTCTGGAAATCGAATGATAAAGGGGCGAATAGCAAACTCTGCAGTAGAATCTGGTGTCATTTTTTCAAGGGCCTTCATTGACACTTCAAAATCTTCTAAACCGTATTGTTCAACAAAGTCCGGAAAGCACATATGTTCTAGTCCTGAAAAATGAGATGCGATATCGGTAACTATCGCGACGGCCTTTGGATAATTATCGGGTAAGTAATACCCGAGTACCTCTGCGATGCGGTGCATGCGCTCCATTAATTCTAGCTCTGCCCAGTCATCAATCAATACGTTGCGGACAAATCGATCCGTTGCAAAGGATGGGTAATAGTCTTTTGCTCTGTCAGCGATAGACTGAATAAGCGCTTCGGAATAACAGTTTTTTAATGGTTCAGGCATAGCTATGACACAGGTTTAACTCTTAAGTTATGTTATTCTAAAGCAGTCATACTGACAACGTATTGTCAGGAGCTGGTCATCTAGAACTAGTTGCCAGAGACCGATTACTATAAACCAATTAATCGTTTATCGATGTATGACATCTAACAATCAGAAAATAGTTAGTGTAGAGGAGCGACCAATGAGTCATTTAGAGATATCACAAAAGGAAGCAATATCAAATTTGGTCTCAGTTGACTGGTTATATAACAATCTTGATCGCGCCGACTTGGTGATCCTAGACGCTACCATGAAAAAGAAACCCAATGGCGAAGTCATTTCAGCTCCAACCCAAAAAATCAAGGGGGCACTAGTCTTTAATTTTGATACCGAAATTTGTGACCGAGAATCAGAGTTACCTCATATGTTGCCCAGTGCAAAGGAATTCGAGCAGGCTGTTTCCGATTTGGGAATTGGAAAGGATACTAAAATCGTTATTTACGACGCCATGGGTATTTTTTCATCGCCAAGAGCTTGGTGGATGTTTAAAACAATGGGACATAAAGATGTTGCGGTGTTAAATGGTGGACTGCCCAAATGGTTGGAAGCGGGTCATCCCACTGCTAGCGAATATAAAATCCTGACTTCGAAAGCTGATAATCCATTTGTTGCCAAACATAACCTCAATGCGGTTTTCACGGCTCAACAAGTGTTAGACAATTTACGAAACTCTGATTATCAAATCCTTGATGCGCGCTCAAATGGACGGTTTGACGGCAGCGAGCCTGAACCTCGCGCTGAGTTAAAAGGTGGTCATATTCCCAGTGCATTGTGTTTACCTTTTAATGAATTAATCGAAAATGGCTTGTTCAAAGAAAGAGAACTACTAAGGCAAAATTTCGAAAAGCTATTGGGCAATTTTAGTGGTCGATTGATCTTTAGCTGCGGCTCCGGTGTGACCGCCTGTATTTTGGCGCTCGCCGCCGACGAATTAGGGTTGAGTGCTGTCGAAAGCAACACCATTATATACGACGGTAGTTGGAGTGAATGGGGAGCGAGTGAATTACTACCCATTGAGCAATAAACGCATATTTTTAGATAGTCTTTGACACTAAGAACGAATATAGCGAGCCTTAAAGGCTCTACCTTTTAACTTCTCATGGGTAATTTTCTTTAACGCCATATCTGCGATTCGTCTTTCTACTGCGACATAAGCCTTTATATCAAAGATTTGGATCTTACCAATTTGAGAACCATCAATCTCACTTTGCCCCGTCGTTTTTGTTTTTGCAGTCAAGGCGCCTAAAATATCTCCTGGTCTGAGTTTTTGTTTTTTACCACCATCGATTTGCAATGTGACCATCCTAGCTTTTGGCATTTTTTTATCGAGATAGCTTTTTGCCGGCAGCTCTTCCAAAGTGATAGATTGTTTTAGGTAATCTTCGAGCTTTATCATCCGATGCACTTCATTATCAGCAATCAATGAATATGCTATGCCTTTACTGCCAGCTCGTCCCGTTCGACCGATTCTGTGGACATGAACTTCTGGGTCTCTAGAAATCTGGTAGTTAATAACGGCATCTAAATCATCAATGTCGAGACCTCGTGCCGCTACATCGGTAGCGACTAAAATTGAAATACTTTTGTTGGCAAACATTACTAAAGTTCTGTCGCGATCTTTCTGTTCTAAATCTCCGTGAAGCGCAAGGCAGCTAAAACCAAAACTGTCGAGCTGATCGGCAACTGATTGGGTTTCTATTTTTGTGGTGCAAAATATGACGCAAGATTGCGGTTGGTGTTTTAGTAGCAAAATTCTAATAGCATCGAGCCGTTGTGAATTATCAGAGATTTGAAAAAAATGCTGATTGATACTGCTGCTATCGTGTGTTGAAACAACCTTAACGATTTCAGGATCATTCATGAAGTGTTGGGTAATCGGCTTGATCTTATCAGGGAAAGTTGCACTAAAAAGCATTGTTTGTCTTTTTATAGGACAGAGAGAAAAGATGAGATCCAAAGCGGATTGAAACCCCATTTCAAGCATACGGTCGGCTTCATCGAGGACCAAAGTGTTGAGATTGTCGAGATTAAGTCTGCCCTTATTCAAATGGTCTTCAATTCTTCCAGGTGTGCCAACGATGATATGAGCGCCATGTTCGAGTGAGCCAATTTGTGGACCTAAAGGACTACCACCACAAAGTGTTAATACCTTAATGTTATGGATCGCTCTTGCTAAACGGCGAATTTCTTTTGCAACTTGGTCAGCGAGTTCTCGTGTAGGGCAAAGTACCAGCGTTTGCACGCGAAATTTTTTCACTACTAGATTTTGCAATAAACCGAGGCCAAAAGCAGCGGTTTTACCTGATCCAGTCTTGCCTTGGGCAACAACATCCTTTCCGTCTAGAATCAACGGCAAGCTCTGCGCTTGAATGGGAGTCATCTGTTGGTAGCCTAAACTACTCAAATTCGACAGAAGACCTTGATTTAACTTGAGTTTGGAAAAGTCAGTGGTATACAAAATAGAGCGCCTATGGCAGGAAGAGTACTAATAGGCGCATTATAACAACTTTTAAACGGTCGCCGTGCGGATTTACTATAATTAACACCAGTTGATGCTAACTATTTAGACCGCAAACGATTGTTCAGTTAGAATCCGTCTCCCAAAACTGCACGAGACATTATTTACCGTGGATTACCAATTTAGAAAAAATTATCTCGGCCAGCCGGTCGCCAAGTTTTCCATGGGCCATGAAGCTTTTGGACGATGGTTCAGTGATGAGCTTTCCAGTAATAAACTTCTAGCGCAGCAGATAAATCGAAGCATAGACGACATTCAATCCGGTCTAGCCTTTGAGAAAGC
>JAHRVB010000034.1 GCA_019090895.1 Kangiellaceae bacterium | reverse complement strand
TACAAAGATGTGAGTTTATTCTGATACCATTGATTATCGATATACAACATTTGATAACTTCGTTGCTGACCGCCATATGGGTTACAACTGTGAACTTTATGTGGTTCAATTAAAACCAGCTGCCCTTCATTGGCTAAATGAGATTTACCAGCATATTGGATTTGAGTAGTGCCCCGTTCAATAGCACCAATGGAAAATTCACTATGGCTGTGCGCTTTATAAGCTTGTTTACTATTGTAGGTACTGCGTAATTCAAGCTGAGGAAAGCTTGGGTGTGATTTAAAAGACTGGTCAATTTGTTTGGTTGTTTTTTGGGTCATGAATTAACAATTTTATATTTTAAGTTCTAATTTTCAATTTAGACGATTATCAACTTGTGAAAAATCCGTCGTCAGTCTAAGTTCGATTCGAAGTATTCACTTCAACACGAATGCCCGCAGGGTCAAAAAGAAATACTTGATTCACCCCAATATCAGTAACACTTTTGGCCAAGTAGTCAAGACTGAGATTATCGAGTTTTTCAATAATAGGTTTCAGGTCATCAACTACAAATGCTACATGGTCAAGGCAACCCTGCCCTTCGTCTTGAGAGTGTTTATCACTTTCTGTGAGGTGGAGAATCGGCTTATCATCAGAATAAAGCCAATAACCATTGTTAGAAAAACGAGGCCGAAAACCCGAGTTCATATCGAATATATGGCAGTAAAAGTCTTTGACTTCATCTAGTAGCGCAAGCGAGCCGCTGATATTGAAATGGTCTATTTTCATGAATACTATTGTTGCACATTCCCTTGCTGACTGAAATAAGCGTTATGAATTACTTCTGACTTAAATATCGGTTTATTCCTCTTAAATAAATAACGAATGAACATTACTAGAGCTTGTCGCTGGATTTGTTTTCTGTTTTATTACCGGTAAAACTAAAAATCAGCATGCAAAGGCCGAAATATTTTACAAAAGAACAAACCGCAGCTGACCAATAATTTAGATTGTCGCCGCTTTGTCGAATAACAGACTGTTCGAACGGAATTCTCATTTCGACATTCCAGACCACAAGAAAACTAATAACGACGCAACAGATCGTTGATACATATTTCCAAGGACTTTTCGGAACTTTATTTTGAATATAGTTAGCTGACAATGCTGCTGTTATTAAAATAATGCAGTAACTGGCTATGCCGATCGTTAATTCCACAAATAACATCTCCTACTAATGTTTAAGTTTACTCTGGTCATTTTTAATTGCTAGATTTGAATCATACTATAAAATTAACGCTATAATTTTTCAAAAGGTACTGTCAATTAAGTCGAGTCGTCTGCAAATTCAAGCCCGTTTTTCCAGTTACCAACTCGTTCTATTATCAAGAAAAAAATCAATAAATGCGCGAACTTTAGGTTGCTCCAATTTAACCTGATGATAGTAAATATAAATTTCTGCTGATGAATACCAATAGGCTTCTAACACTGGCACCAACTCTTGTTTGGCTAGGCAATCCTTAATATCATGATTATCAACCAGTGCATTGATTAATCCAATACCTTGTACTGCCAGTGATGAATGCCCAGCGACTGTTTTAACGGGGGCTTCTAATGTTACGCATTCCATCTCTTTTTGCTTACTGTTAGCCGTTTTATTAACCACCAAAATATTACTCGGTTGTTGGTGAGGATGACCAATCATTCGATGGCCTTTTAATTCTTCCGGTGTAGTCGGCGTTCCGAATTTGGTTAAATAATCGGGCGATGCAAAAATCCCCAATTGCGCTTTCCATAAAGAGCGTCGTTTAAGTCCGGTATGTTTTGCACCTAAATAATCAGATATTCCCCAGTAAATATCATAAGCGTCTTGGTCTATATCAATGATGTTTTCCTTCACATCAAGCGTTACCTCAACATCGGGATAAAGACGATGAAATTCCGCTAACCAGGGAAAAACGGTTTCAGTGTAAGTTTGTACATCCTGAGCGAGCACCTTTAGGCTACCCGAAACGTGACCCTGAAGTGACTCAAGCCATTGAGATAACACATCATGTTGGTCAAGTATATTTCGAGCGCGAATTAAAAATTCTTCACCAAACTCAGTCAGTCTTATCTTACGAGTTGTACGTTCAAATAGGGGCGCACCTAACCGTTTTTCGAGTTGGGAAACTTGTTTACTCATCGCCATTGGTGTTTGACTTTGCACATTTGCGGCAATGGTGAAGCTGCGGTGTTTAGCCACTAGAATGAAGGCGAGCAAGGTTTCTGTCTTAAACATGAGGGTATGTCTTTATTACAATTTTATACTATTAGTTTACCTACTATAAACTAGCATACCATTTATATACAGTAATATTATTTATATACTGACGCCATCTTAGTAAAGCAAATGGACGAGAGCTATTATGGAATATTTATTATTGAGTTATTTAGTCGCTTGGCCCTTCTATACCTTTTTCACCTTCGAAAAAGAAAAACAGAGTGTTATTGCTCAGCCGGAAAAAAGAATCTCAGTGTATCGTACCACCATGTTTCAGCTTTGGTTGCCGGCATTGATATTGATGATATTGGTTTCTAAGGCAGATATCTCCATGCGTGACATTGGTTTGCAGTGGCATTGGGGACTAGCAAATCAAATCGGTATCGCTGCTGTAGTAGTCATAGGCGGGTATTTTTTATTCTCACTCAAACAACTCAGCGAAAATTCTGAAAACCACCAAACCCTGCGAGCTCAGCTTGCCCATGTTGAGTGGCTAATGCCAACCACCGCAAAAGAATCCCGCTATTTTATCCTCGGTGTTGCTGTTACAGCTGGGATCTGTGAAGAATTATTATATCGAGGATATCTAATACATCTGTTGGCAGACTATATGCCTACTTACGCTGCCGTTATAATTTCGAGTCTTGCTTTTGGATTAGGTCATCTCTATCAAGGACCAGTCCATAGTATTAGAGCGGGCTTAATGGGTCTCGTGATGGCGTTGATTTATTTGGCGACGGATTCAATCATTGTACCAATTGTATTGCATGCATTAATTGACATGTATGGTGGTGCATTGGCTTATGTTGTATTAAGAAAACAACCCAACGAAATCACGGTTGAGAGTGCTTAATTAACAATAACAACAATAATCAGAAGACATAACCAGACACTCAGATTATAGCCATGCTCTCACAATCTCAAACGTCAATATCTTAAGAACTAATTCTCAATCTTCCAATGGATTCGACAGTCAGATCGATGAAGTGAACACCTCAAAGCTTCTAGTTGGTACGAAGAGACGAAGTAAACAAGTTATCTTTAAAGATATAAGTCTTAATTACATTTTTATATCCTGGAATAGTGCTTCGTACAGTAATACTGCTTTTATTTTCAGAAACAAGTTCAATAGATTTATTTTCCATTTTTATAACCAAAAACGCTCGATGCTCGCCCAATTCCATGTACGGCATTTCTACGTTCGAACCCTTGATAATATCGGGTTGAAAAGGGTCTAAAATACTCTGGTGATAATTTGAGATTTCAAAAAACGAGTCTACAAGACTCTGCTCTTTGTTTTTTATTGCACATGATGTTAATAACATTAAAACCAGTGTTGCAATTATCGTTTTCGTCATTTCACTTTCAACCCCGTCTAATACCTAAATGTGTCGCGCATTTTTCGCGTCGCTTTCTCCCAATACCTTGTTACGTGAAGCACAAGGTATTCGATAGTTCATAACTATTTTAGAGTGCTTCTTTTTTCTTCAGCTTCCATTTCTTCAATTTCCATATAACGTGAGACCTTCGAAATATTGCTTGATGCTTCGTTATTAATTGCAAGAAAACTATCTGACTCACTATTTCTTATCTTTTTGTTAGCTTTTAATTTATGAAAAATCATACTTCCGAAAGCAGCCATTGCTAGTATATGAAATGGCCACAATAAACTCATTGAAAGTAGAGTATCATGGGATAATACATAAATAATGCCACTTGAAATAGCCGTAATAAGTGATAGATATGCAAAATATTCTTTTTTCATATTATATAGCTAACGTTTATTTAATTCGTGAGGCGGGCCTTTTCACCGAGTCAACATTCAAACACTGATTAAGTCTTACCTTCGCCATAACCGTGAAATACCAATATAAAACCGCGCTACTTAATGCCACCGAACAAGTAAATATTAATATTGCCTCAGCGCTAGATACTCGAACGCTTTCGTAGGAGATTCCGGCAATTAGCCCAAGCACAGCAGGTAATGGAAATATTACGTGGACAGAAATAAAAACCGACGGCCCGAAGAACACAGCCAACAGGCTCGCCTTGCTTAGTTTAGCCAGTATGCTATTTCGGTTCTTTACTTTCGGGCTACGCACGAACTTTACGGAAAAATATCCGGCCACAATATATGCGACTACAACAAGTAAAACTTCCATTTATTCCTACAGCTCCCTCGAAGACTTAACGCTCAAATAAAAAGATCAGATCGCTCTAGCAACTTAATTGCGACCAGTTTAAGTTCCGCAATTTCCCACTCAGCGTCACAATCTGGATGCCATGCTTTAGGACACTTCCATGTACTCGCAGCAAACTAAAAGACAATCATGAAAAATCTTACACCAAATTCAGAGACTAGCCAATCGGCTTTGAGATATTCGCTATCTCTTTCTTTAAAGAATTAACGTTACTATCAATAACTACTGCAATGCTGAAAAGGAATTCATCATGACGCGAGCAAGAGGCTCAATTATCGATTTAGAAACTACTCC
>JAHRVB010000033.1 GCA_019090895.1 Kangiellaceae bacterium | reverse complement strand
TTATTCGCTAGTTTACATTCTTAGGAATATACTGTGATTGAGTGGATACATAAATAGAAGAACAGTCCCCTTCTTTATCCCAACGAAAGGAGATATAAGAATAATCGTCAATCGCCTTTATACTATCAAGTAATGCCCAATTTTCGGTAAAGCAAATAGTATTTTCTCCTTTAGTTAATGAAGCTTGACACCAGCCTTGTTGACTAACACTTCCATCAGATAAGTCTAATGATGAAATCCCGCAACCTATTCTTTCAAATTCATTGTCTGAAAACCTGGCATCTAGCATATTACCTTTAGCGTGTCTTGCTTCAAGATCTATTTCGACAAAAATATCAGAAGTCGATCCCGCTAGTGCCAAAGGAGAGAATAGGCATAAAGCAGCGCACAAATTTATTAGTCGTTTTTTCATTGATGATTCCTCTTAGTTATAGAAAGTTAAGTAATTATTGAATTAAGCTAGCTTGTCCAGAATTAATAGCCGTCGCAATAGCGCGACGTACGTATTTACGTTGTTCGTTATTGAGCGGTCCAATTTGTTGGTATAGTAGATTGATACTGTCGATTGAAATATCACTACTTCCAATGAAGATTTCTGTTCTTTGTTTAAGTTCATCTAAAGATATTGTATTAATGTTTTGATGTCGCTGATGTTCACTTTTATCAGCAGATGTAGTGTTAGACTTCTCTAATACTTCTTTAAATTCCATTTGAATGGCTGAAGCTATATTCCTGGAATATTGGTCATTACTGGCCAACTCTAATGCGAGCATCTCCGCTAAACGTTTAAAATCAGAAAGCGGCTTATTGATGACATCGCTCGACTCTGAATTGGTTTCAACGATTAGACTTTCACTGCTGCTCGATAATTGCATCGAATTTACTTGATGCGTTAAGAACAATAAAACAGAGAGCTGGGCTAAGCTAATGATTAGCGTTAGTTTATTTTCTATTATTAATTTCATATTTTCCGACATTATTCATTCCTCTTCTCATGCTTAGCAACAATTCTAATCAGGCTGAAAATACTACTATCTAGAGTTCGTAATTCGATCGTGATTAAAAATTTCTTAAATAAACCTATGGTTGAACTCAACGTCTACGGCAATCATCGCTAACAGTTTAAAAACAAACCATCATTAAACGACTTTTGCAGTCTCGTTGAATCAATCCACATCTCTCACCAACAGCGCACCAAAGGTTTCGTTTTTTTGATCACTACCAGTCCTTCCTGCAGAGCTCAAGTAATAAGCTCGCACTTGAAATAATCCACCATCGTCCACCAATTCAGGTGTGGAACTCCAATAAGTATTATTCTGGGTAATGTGAAAAACCGCGGTATTGAGTGACGGCGAATGACATGAATACTCCACGATGCTTTGCAATTCCTTAATATTAGGTAAGCGCCAATCATCAAAACCCTCGAATTCAAATGATTCCGCTAGAGATAACGTTTCGAGCCAATTAACACTCGACTCATCTCCCATACAAATACCGCCTTCATATATCTCACCCAAACGACATTGGTACCAAACAAGCCCCGTTGATTCATCTAATACCGTCCCTTCAATTCCGGAAGTGTCAAATGGACCAGAAGTAGTCGCAATATTGTCAACGCAATCTGCCAATAAGACTTTGTTCAATAACAAAAGAGTGATTAAGAATAATATTTTTTTCATAACTAGATCCTTAAGAAAATTCGGAATTTATGGTTGATAGTGATGAACAAGTAACACTCCATTAGCGTTAGACTTGAGCTCGTAGATTAATTTTGCTGTTGCAAAATCGATCATGAAAGCATGAGCGGGAGTAACGCTATAGGAAGTAGATGTCCAATATCGAGAATTGCCAACGTGTAAAAATGGAAAATAACGAGTATCAACCTTAGTTCCAACACTGTCTTCTTTGAGACTAATCAGTCCCATCAGTTCTCTTGGTGTGGGTAATCGCATGTCATTGTTACCACACATCAAACCTTCATTCGCTATATTCAGGTAGGTACTGGTATTACAGTTTAATTCGGTAAGCGCACAGCCAACACTATCGCCAGCGGCACCATCATCTCCCCCATTGGTAAGAGGGTTTTCACTAAACCAAGAAAATCGATTATGGCTTCCTGTTATTTCCGGTCCTTCATGTTTAACTTCCCATATAAGACCCGTGATTCGATCAAGTACACAAGACCACTCTTCACTATCATCGGGAATAAACTCACCGTCACTATCCAGTTTTACGTATCGAAGACCTGCTAGTCCGTCGACATTATTGCCACTTGTGGTATCTAATCCATAGTGTCCATCTTGTCCTGCAGGGACTGGATAACTATTGGGAAACTCTGTTTGGGTACAATCAATATTGTTAGCATGAACATCGTCAGGTTCTCCACTATCCGCATAGTTACCGCATAAAATGGCACCAGTGTCTGTCAATCCATTGGTTCTTTGGTAGTCGTGAGAATCATGAATAACAACTTCAATATCAGCTTCCGCCATTCCTCCTTCATTGTCAGTAACAGAATATCTAAAGACTGCTGTTTCACTGCTACTTAATGAAGGAGTATCAAAACTTAAAATACGATTGGTTAATTGTTCGGGTAATAGTCCTACGTCAGTACCGGCAACTTGTTCCCAAAAAACACTTTCAACTTCACCATCAAAATCGTTGGATTCCGGCCGCAGTTGCACTGATTCAGTTTCCAAGACTTCGATTTGTGGGTAAGGGAAAATTTCAGGTAGTGCATTAACAGGCAGTACCGTTATAACGATTCGATCAGTATGGTTAGCTGATTCGTTATCGGTAACCGTTAAATCAAACTCCAAATCTAGTGGTTCGATCGTCATCGGTGTTGTAAGACTTGTTGTCGCCATTGTCGGGGTATTGAGTTCTACCTGTTCTCCGGAGACTTGCACCCATGAATAACTGTTTATACTCCCATCGCTGTCTGAACCACTACCGTTCAGTTCGAAACTCGTTTGCTCATCAACATTTTGATCATCGCCCGCATTGGCGATAGGACTCACATTGGAGGCTTCCAGTGGTGAAGAAGAGCTACCGCCGCCACCGCCACAACTACTCACTACTACGATTAACAAACTTCCAATTACTAATTTAGAATTATTCATTTGTGTTTTACAACCTTCCCTTGCTTCGCTGAACCTGAATCATGGATGCTACTGAATAACGCCACATATAGTTTGAGGGAGATAGGATGAAAATAGGATTTATGAACATTCAACTGTGATGAATTGTGACTAAGTACCTAGCGTCCGGCTCATAAGTGAAATCATATATCACATAAAATCTATTAATAATTAGTCAGTTACCTCAACATTGATTGCTAACTTCCTGTGTAATTCAAGATACACCAGTGCGAACACTTATCGTGTCGATTGGTCATTTATCATTTTATTCATAAACTTGATTGTTCATAACTATAAAAATCAAACAGTTCAACTTTCATCGTGATTGCCCAGCACGCCAATCTTACAGGGCGATAGGGGCTAATAATTTGAGCGTATTTTTAATTAGTATTCATTCTCGGTTTAATAATGATTAATTGTGAGGGGGCTGCAATCATCAAGATTTGAAGACCAAGTAGCACTAAGATTAACCCGAATAAAGACTAATGAGCTTTCAAAGGAGAATAGAGTGACCAGTCGAAGGAAATCAGATCAAATAAAAAGAACATCGATAATATCGATTGTCCTAGTAGTTTTATTAATGTCGTGTAGCGACTCTACAAAAGAGGTCCTAGAAGTACCACCAGAGTCATCTTATGATAATTCACTAAAAGAATTTTCTGAGTTTGAAGGGAAATCGGTAACGCTAACCAGTACTTTAGATTCCGCTTCGTATCAGTGGGAACAACTATCGGGTCCATCTTTCGAAATCGCAAGTTTAACTGACAAGCAAATCATTTTAAATCTTCCCTGGATTGATGAAGGACCGCTAGTTGCTGAATTCAATGTGACCGCCACTATTAACGATCAGCTAGTTACACAACCAGTCAACTTAAGCATATTGAATAGAGGCTATATTATATTCCAGGTAAAAGATGAATCCAGCTCGAATCTATACATAGACTACATTTCTGAAAATGATGAAGACTATGTTGCCGAAGTCGGTAATGTTCAACTAACCGATACAGTAGAAGATACTAAAATTTGCGGTTTTTCTTCCAGCCCAAACGGACGTTACGTCTCGTTTGCTACCACGACTACAGATGACACGTTAAAGCTAAACTGCGCTGGATTGAAAGTGGTCGATATTGAAACTAAGCTAGTACAAAACGTAACACCATTGAATCGCCAAGGGGAGCCAGTCCAATTAGGAAGACACAGTTGGGCACCTGATAGCTTACAAATTCTCTACGTCGGAGATCACGGTGAAGATATTGACCAAATATATGTCGCAAGAGTTTATACGGAAACCGTTTCTTACATACATTATGGCGACTTTGAAGCACCAGATGGACAATGGCCTTCCGAAGATTTATTTCCCATTGGCGATGGCGGAAACTTCGAAAATCTAGACTCTGTCGAAAATTTCGATATCGGAAATCTTTTCTGGCTCTCGGATAATAATGGAATTGCGATTAGCCTGTACAATCATGAAACGGGCGATACTCTCCCCTATCAAGCTGCCAGTCATGGCAATGCTCAAGTTCTAGAAAGAAATACTCTGGTTGTCGCCGATTTATATGAATCAGAACAAGATGATTTGTCCGATGAATTAGTCGATTGTCCTACTGGCGGAATCTGTACCTCAGTATTACCTGGGCCTTTAAGATTGACACCAATTACTCGTCGCTTTTCCAACCCTGAGTGGATGGCTTCATCAGTTGATGGGCAATTGGCGCAAATAATCACAATGATCACGAGCAATGAAGATCCGATGAAAGTTCTATCTGTTCGTCGACCAGTAAAAGACGGTGAGGTTATTCTAGAAGGTACACCAATCGAAGCTACTGAAGTCATTACCGCACAATGGTCTCCGGTTGATTCTAGCTTAGCTTTTTCATCACACAGTGATTACCGTCATCGACACGCATACGTAGAAACTTTTCAAGAGATCCAGGAACTTATGGGGTACGAAGTACCGGATCAACTCTACTGGTATCCTAATTATCAACAAGGCCATGAACAAGGACAAGAAAGACTTAGTCGCCCGCAAGGCTTAATTGATAGTAATGCCGTCAGAGTGATTAAGTGGTCGAGTGATGGAAAGTATATTGCCTACGCTCGCGGAGAAGAACCTGAGACTAGCACAGCCAATTTAAGCAGCTTGTGGATAGCGACTTTAGACGATGTTTATGATGTAAGTCAGCAAACCATCGATGCAAATACTGTTCTACTTGATACAACCGCTGCAGATTTTACTTCGTATAGTGACTTCGAGTGGTCACCAGATTCCGAAGGCGTCATGGCTATTTTTCAATCAGAAGAAGGTGCTCATTTAAGGTACTTTGACCGAGAAGGCGGTATGCTATTTGAATCGCCGGAATTACTCGGTTCAAACACCCATTTATTTTGGTTCCTTGCTGCTAGCTTTTCTCCCGACGGGAAGTACTTTGTATATTTAGATAAACACCCATTAAGTGCTGAAGAAACACAACCTGCAATCTATATTTATGAGATATCGACCGGTGAAAGAAATAGAATTGAAACTCCTGACTTAACTAGCTCTGGCTCTATTACAGCACCTATTCAATGGTCACCTCATGGAGATGCTGTCTTATATTCAGTAAGGCCAGATACTGGCAGCGAACGTATTTATTACTTAGCTAAATCAAATAATGAACATGAAAATATGAGTTCAAATTTTGACCTTGGCGAACAAATAGAAAATGCTAAAGTGGATGATTTCGTCAATATAACTAATTTAACGATTGGACCGATACAATAGGAGGAATTCTAAAAGAAAATGGCTTGTATCGACCTTAAAGACTATAAGTGTGTATTTTGCCTAGAGCGTAATAGCATAATTTAGTAACAGCGATTTAAACTCTGGTTCGTCTTTAAATTGGTAAAACTCTGGCGAGCGTTTTACTAATTGAAAACAGTTTTCGCTTTTTTGCTCTAAACCAATTTTAAACCAATGCAGCATTTGTTGGTAATTTTTGACACCAGCAAATGCTTCCGACAAATTGCAGCCGTGCAGTTTATTTTGCTGCCATTTTCCTTCAAGAATTGGCAGCCGCCATTGCCAAAACCCGAGCATTCCTCTTCGAGTGGTCGCTTCAACAAATGCCTTATCGCCTTCCTTAAAATAACCGATATTCTTCATTTCTAAATATCGATATTTTAAGCTCTGTTCATTATTTCCGAGTTGTTGATAAATATACGCGATATCTCTATCGATCCAAATCATCTCGCTGCCTAAGCTTTTTGCAAGTTCAAACTTTTCGAGCGCTTTGTCGAATTGCTTGTCCATCATCAATGTCGAACCCCACACTGCAATTAGCAGTGGGTTCATCGAATCTTTTTGCCAAGTTTCTTCAAGAATAGATAGCGCTTCGGGATATTTTGATATTACCGCGAGCAACTCAGAATAAGCTCTTCGAGCATTAACGTTATCAGGTTCTAGTTCTATCGCTTTTTCGAACGATTTCTGAGCTTCCTCAAAGTTGTAATTATGACCAAATTCAATCAGTCCTAAATTAGTCCAAGCCAATGAGGAATCAGGCTCAAGTTGCAATGCTTTGTCATTATACTTTTTGGCCAGTAAAAAATAATCGAAGTTCCTATTGACCACATAACTACTCATCACAATATACAATGACGATAAACTCGCATGCGCCTCAGCGAAAGATTCATCTTTGTCTATCGCTTCTTTTAATAGGGTTGCAGCATTTTGAAGGTATTTTCCTTGACGACGATCGAGAAGGTAACGTGCCTTCAAGTAAAGCTCAAAAGTCTCACGGTCCGTTTTTTCTTGAACCAGATATTTTTGTTTCCCAGAAATAACATGACTCGGGTTAACCCGTGTACCAACTTCCAGTGCAATTTTTTGGAAGAAGGAATAGATTTCAGTTAGTGTCCCCTCTTCCTCAAACGACCAAACTAAATGTTCATTCTTCGCGTCAATCAAACGAACATTCATATGGAGCTTATTGTCAGCGGAAAAAATAGAGCCTTCGATAATGCCATCGACATTAAGTTTTTCCGCAATTTCGGCCGGTGTCATATCACTGTTTTGATAATACTGAGCACTGGTTCTCGAGATGACTCGTAGCTCTCGGTTTTGCGCTAATTGACTTGTTATGACATCTGTTAATCCATTGGATAAATAGTCTAAATCCTGTTTATCATTGATATTAGTGATGGGGAAAACCACGATAGAAGAAATCTTAGCTTCCTTTTTGTCACTCCCTTGAAATAAGAAATAGGCACCGACGATTATTAACGCACCTATCCCAAATTTAATAGCATTGAAAATAGCGCTCGGCTGATCTGCCTGTGGATTAATAGAATTCGATTCTTGATTCTCAGCAATCATTTCCTTGACGCTTTCATTGCCCACTTCGTTAAAG
>JAHRVB010000032.1 GCA_019090895.1 Kangiellaceae bacterium | reverse complement strand
CTTGAAGCTGTCCGCCTCGATAACCGATAATCGGAACATGTTCTCGAGAATGGTCTGTCGTTGGTGTGGTTGGATCGTTTCCGTGATCGGCAGTCATTAACAGTAAATCATCACTTCTTAGAGACTTAATAAACGAGCCCAACCATAAGTCGAAAGTCTCTAATCCGTCTTTCATTCCTTGCGGATCGTTACGATGTCCCCACAACATATCAAAATCCACGAGGTTCAAAAGGACTAAGTTTTTATCATTGCCATTATTTTTAACCAACTGCGAATAGATGGCTTCAAGATTGTCCATTCCCTGTTGGTTATTCAATGAAGTGTGAGATTGTGCAATACCAAAACCGCAATAGAGGTCATATATTTTTCCAATCGATTGAATATGAACACCATGATTTTGTAAGTTAGGAAGTATCATTGAAGCAGGTGGATCCAATGAATAGTCATGTCGATAAGGGGTACGTGAATAATTTCCCGATTCACCAGCAAACGGCCTTGCGATTACTCGGCTAACGTTATGAGGCGGTTTCAAGAGTTCTCTTGCAATTTCACAAACACGGTATAACTCTTCTTTGTCGCAAATACTGTCATGGGCAGCGATTTGGAACACGCTATCAGCAGAGGTATATACAATTAGCTTCTTAGAGGCCACATGTTCATCGCCCAATTCCTTAATAATTGCGGTTCCGCTAGCTGCCTTATTTCCGATAACGCCGTATCCGGTCTTTTCTGTAAATTCGGCCAATACTGCTTCAGGGAACCCATTTGGATAAGTGGGAAAAGCAACTTCAGTATGCACGCCCATTAATTCCCAATGGCCCGTAGTGGAATCTTTGCCCTCACTAATTTCTTGTAATCGACCATAGTCGCCCATTGGAGATTGTATCGCCGGAACGCCTTTTATTTCCGACAAGTTCCCAAGACCTAATTGTTGTAGGGTTGGTACATTTAGTCCACCAACTTGGCGAGACATATTACCAAGCGTATCGCTGCCCACGTCGCCATATTTCTCAGCATCAGGTGCCTTTCCCACACCTAAACCATCGAGAATTATCAGTATTGCCGTTGCCATATTTTTCAATCTTAAAGCCAATAGAATTAGCCTCTTATTCTACGCTTATTCGAACAGTATTTTAAGTGATTTAGAGAGTAAAAAACGGTACACTAGGTTTATACGTTCGAGCTCAAATCTCGAGTCGAACCTCTAACTAAAAACTTCCTAAGTAGTACGAATTATGGCCAAACTTTATTTCTATTATTCTTCCATGAACGCCGGAAAGTCGACATCACTTTTGCAATCGAGTTATAACTATAAAGAGCGCGGTATGAATACCATGGTATTAACGCCTAAGTTAGATGATAGATATGAGGTGGGAACCGTCACCTCTAGAATTGGCTTACAAAGCGATGCCATTGCCTTTTCATCAGATTGTGATCTTTATTGTTTGATTGAGAAGCAAAGCAAAAAAGAAAAACTCAGCTGTATCTTAATCGATGAATCACAGTTTCTAAGAAAGGAACAAGTTTCCCAGTTGGGTAAAGTGGCCGATGACTTGAACTTACCTGTATTAGCCTATGGGATTAGAACTGATTTTCAGGGTGAACCTTTCGAAGGAAGTCAATATCTGCTTGCTTGGTCAGATAACCTTAAAGAGCTAAAAGCGATTTGTCATTGTGGTAGCAAAGCAACCATGATACTTCGTCACGACGAAAATGGAAAAGTGATTAGAGAAGGCTCACAAATCGAGATTGGCGGTAACGATCGATATGTATCAGTCTGTCGTAAGCACTTTAGTGAAGGGATTTTAAATTAATTCGTTTGAAGCTACCGAAGAAAATAATTGTAAGAGCGCTCGTTTTATTTGCATCTATGGGCGAGCTGCGGAGTAAATATATCTTTAAGCAACTGTAATTCGTCGGTTCGCACATAATTCGGCCGAAATACAATATCTATACTACGATGCGGACCGGGTTCGTTCAAATGGATTGCCCTCAGTTCTGATTCATTATGAATTAATTGATCGAGCGCCATTTGTGGTACTAAGGTAGTGCCTAATTTACCGGCGACCATTTGAACCAACGTGTGTAAGCTGGCAGAGTCGAATTCGGAATCTTTGTTTTCATTCTTAAGGCTACAAGCGGCCAACGCGTGTTCTTTTAAACAATGGCCGTCTTTTAACAGCATTAATTTTTCTATTTCTAGTTCTTCACTTGTTATTTCTTTGGTTCGTTTTGGACATTCATCTTTGTGGCTAACCCAATAAAAGTCCTCTCGCCAGAAATTAAAATGCATCAGTCCTTCAATAGGGTAGGGCAGGGCTAAGATCGCACCATCTAAATCACCGTTTCTAACCATTTCGACCAGCACTTGAGATTGTTCTTCGACGATTTTCAGTTTGAAGTTTGGATATTGTTTTCTCACTTCCGGCAATACTTTGGGTAAAAGGTAAGGACCTATCGTTGGAATAACACCGATAGTCATCGGGCTGGAAAAAGGGTATATATCTTCTTGAGCAGCAAGCAGTAATTCGTCAATTTGCAGTTTGACTAATTTCGCTTTTTTCAGAATTTCTCGACCTTTACTGGTTAATAGAACTTTCTTGTTGTTGCGTTCAAATATGGTGACGCCTAACTGTTTTTCCAGTTGAGTTATTGAAGTACTTAATGCAGATTGTGATACATTGCACGCCTCCGCAGCTTTCTTAAAGTGCAGAGTTTTTTCTACCGCTAATGCGTGTTGCAGTTGTTTAATTGAAATCATGTGCACCACCGTTAGTCGTTTCTAATATTAAGGTTGATCTTTTCACTACGTTATTCGATAGGTTTATTGATTTTTATTATTAACAATACTCTCACATTTTATAATCGATTATATCGAAGATTATGTTCGAGTAATTCAATTATACTAATAAATCAGTGTATTTTATTCTTAAATGGCTTGATTCCTAATTTAATAAACCAATAGGGGTACATAAAATGTTTAAAAGAATAGTTTACAAAGCGGTGTTTTTTTCAGCCGTATTTTTGTCACTCAACTCACCAGCTACCGTGCTCGCTGAAGGACAGGAAAAAAACAATCAGTTTTGGTGGCCAGAACAACTGAATCTCAATTCACTTCGTCAACATGGTGATGAATCAAATCCATACGGTAAAGACTTTAACTACCCTAAAGCGTTTTCCACCGTTGATATCAAAGCGTTAAAGCAAGATATACAAAAAACGCTCACTGACTCAAAAGAATGGTGGCCCGCCGATTGGGGGCACTATGGACCATTGATGATCCGCATGGCTTGGCACAGTGCTGGGGTTTATCGAGTACATGACGGACGCGGGGGCGCATCAGGGGGACAACAACGGTTTAATCCACTCAACAGTTGGCCCGATAATGTTAATTTGGACAAAGCTCGCCGACTGTTATGGCCGGTTAAGCAAAAGTATGGACGAAAAATTTCCTGGGCCGACCTAATGGTGCTATCAGGAAACGTCGCACTAGAATCAATGGGATTTGAAACCTTTGGTTTCGCCGGTGGACGAACAGATGATTGGGAACCAGATTTGGTTTATTGGGGGGCGGAAACGGCCATGTTAACGGATAAGCGTCGTGACAAAAAGGGAAAACTAAAAGGCCCCTTAGCTGCTGTTGAAATGGGATTAATCTATGTTAATCCAGTCGGCCCACATGGTAAGCCCGATCCGTTGCTTGCCGCAAAAGATATCAGAATGGCGTTTGGCCGTATGGCTATGAACGACGAAGAAATTGTCGCACTAATTGCCGGTGGTCACACGTTAGGTAAAGCGCATGGCGCCAAAAAACCGAATGAATGTGTCGGAGCCGAACCTGGTGCCGCGTCAGTCGAACAACAAGGCTTCGGTTGGAAAAATAAATGCGGGACAGGCGCCGGTGCTGATGCGACGAGTAGCGGATTAGAAGGCGCATGGACCGTTACTCCTACTCAATGGTCATCTAACTATTTAGATAATTTGATGGCATTTAATTGGGTACAAACAAAAAGTCCAGCTGGTGCTATTCAATGGATACCTGACAATAAAGCCGCTGCCAACCTAGTTCCTGATGCGCATATAGCCAATAAACGAAACGCTCCTATCATGTTTACTACAGACTTAGCGCTAAAGGAAGACCCTGAGTTTCGCAAAATCGTCGAACGATTTAGAACAGAGCCGTCAGAGTTTAACCGTGGGTTTGCAAAAGCCTGGTTTAAATTAACTCACCGCGATATGGGGCCAAGAGCGCGTTACATCGGGTCTGATATACCTGAGGAAGTATTGCTTTGGCAAGATCCTCTGCCAGCTGTTAAATACAAACTTGCTAGTCAGCAAGATATCAAAAATTTAAAAAAGGTAATTCTAAATTCCAACTTATCAACGTCGGAACTTATTCGAACCGCTTGGGCTTCGGCTTCTAGTCATCGAGTAACGGATATGCGTGGCGGAGCTAATGGTGCTCGAATAGCACTTGAACCACAGCGTAATTGGCAGGTCAATAATCCCATTGAATTAGCGAAAGTACTGACTCAGCTAAAGACAATCCAATTAAAATTTAATACTCGCTCAGATAAGAAAAAAATCTCACTCGCTGATTTAATCGTCCTTGGTGGAGCGGCAGCAATTGAAAAATCTGCTTTAAAGGCTGGGCATAAAATAGTCGTTCCCTTTAGTGCAGGAAGAGCGGATGCCACTCAAGCCCAAACGGATGTGAAATCGTTTAACTACTTAAAGCCGACCGCTGATGGTTTTCGAAACTTTTACACCGAAGAAAGCTATATGTCACCGTCAGAAATGTTGGTGGATAAATCAAACATGCTTGGACTAAGCGTTCCAGAAATGACGGTGTTAGTTGGTGGAATGCGTAGCTTAGACACTAACTTCGATGGTTCTTC
Organism: Kangiellaceae bacterium; assembly: GCA_019090895.1. Lineage (GTDB taxonomy): Bacteria > Pseudomonadota > Gammaproteobacteria > Enterobacterales > Kangiellaceae. The sequence goes on along the minus strand of JAHRVB010000032.1, from coordinate 41,725 downwards.
TCTCGGAGTATTGACCGAAAGACCTGGTGAGCTCTCAAATGATTTCTTTGTTAATTTACTCGATATGTCAACCACTTGGACGAAGCATCCTTCAACCAAAGGGATTTATCAAGGTCATGACCGGTCATCTGGAGAACTTCAATGGCAAGCAACACCTGTGGATCTAGTTTTCGGTTCGAGTTCCGAGCTTCGAGCAATTGTTGAGGTTTATGCTTCTGATGATGAGGAAGATAAATTTGTTAATGATTTTGTTCAGGCATGGGCGAAAGTGATGCAGTTGGATCGCTTTGAATTGAAATAACACATTTCAAATTATTTAGTTTAATAAGCTACTGAAGGTAGATTTCGAGTCATCACAAGATGAAATACAGAAACTACCTTCTATTAGACTAGAGGTTATTTGATTCGGCCAAATCGCTTAATCTTGGCCTGAATCCTAATCTTGACTTTATTTCGTTCTGAGGCGCTGAGTAGTTTATTAATATTACTGTGGATTACATAGAGCTCTTCGTTCTTTATTGTGCCTGTAGTTGGATAAACGTCTCCAATGTAAACCTTGTCAGTCACTGTGTAGCTAATCCAATTGTCGTTGCTTTTTATGGTGAACACAGCATTAGCGCTGACTCCCGATGCTTGGTTCGCAATGACTGCTAATTGGTTATTACTCGCGAGGACCAAACCGTCACCTCCAACTAGCTTACGTCTCGATTTAACTTTGGTGAAATTTTGTGGAGCATCTAGAGGGATTTTATAGAGTTCTCCTGTACTCTTTTTTATCGTCAAAAAATAACCATCTGGATGAAATACTATACCGTTTAAGTTGATCCCTTGACCCTCGAATTCAACGTCATTGAGAAACACAGAAATAGTTCCTTTGGTATCGACTCTGTAAATTGTTGGCGAAAAGCTATCAGTAATATAAACATTACCCTCGCTATCTAGAGTAAGGCCATTGGCTAAATGAGAATTTTTCGGTAATAACTTCGCTAGGTCATAATAGCCAACTGGCTGACCTGTACTGAGTTGGTAGACTGCCAATGCCGCCACTTTCTTTGGACCATTTCTTGTTGGTTTTGTACAGGCTCCCATATCAGAATTAGTGGCGTAGAGTCGGTCCCGGTTAGTGTCGATACGGATCGCTAGAACTGAGCATAATCGATCATCTTCGATTAACGCCTTTGTTTGTCCATCATTAGAAACTTCATAAATAGTGCCCTGACGAAACGAACTGATTAAGAAGCGTTTACTCTTCGAATCATAAATGATACTTTCTGGAAATATGGTTGGGTCGTTAACAGTAATTTCAGTCGTTGGGTTGTCATATAATTGAATTGATGATGAAGTAGCTGTCAGCGAGGCTGAAAAAATAAATGTGGCGATAATAAGATTGAACAAAAACTTGCGAGAAATGTACATAAACTATCCTTCTGGTACTTTTTGGAATTGGATTAATTGAAGAGGGCTATCTACTATTTTCGCTAGTATAAGTAGTCGGGAAATATTTACAAGAAGGCAGTTTTTTGTATGTAACTATACAAATTGATACCTATAGACAAACTCAAATAAGATTAATCATGACAAAAAATACTAAAGATTATAAAGCTTGCCCTGTCGAGACTACCCTTAAATTAATTCAAGGGAAATGGAAAGTGGTTATTATGTTTAGGCTTAGGGATGAGCCAAAACGATTCAATCAGTTAACTCAGTTGTTACCTGAGATCACTCAAAGAATGTTAACCAAACAACTCAGGGAGTTAGAAGAGTCCGGTTTAGTCAATCGAGACGTTTTTGCTGAAGTTCCGGTAAAGGTGATTTATTCGTTAACACCACTTGCCGATAGTCTGATACCACTGATGTTGTCGATTAAAGAGTGGGGGGGAACGTATTTGGCTTCGAAAAATAAATAAGAAGTTAAGTTCACTGGGAACATTAAATCATGAGATAAAATATTATAGCGATTACGCTCATTCGATTCCTTTTGAGAGCTTGCAGCCGCTGTATTCCAAGAGTAAAATCCTTCGTTGATACGGCTGACTTGATTTGCTTGAAGCATGAATAATCAGTGGTCGCATAATTACAGCTGAACCTGTATCACCTTCACTTAGGTTTATCCTAATAAAAAGAAGGGTAGTGGGTCAGAAAATTTATTCCTAATTTTTCATATGTGTAGACAAGATAGATAATATCTTGTCTTTATAGACCACCGTCGGCATGAATAGATGTCTTGATGTCCCGTGTACTGAATAATCGAAAGCTGTTTTGACTGGATTGCTAGTGAGAAAATTGAAACTCAGAAGATGGCAAAAATCAATCGAGCGAGCTCAAACATTTCCATACAGGCTTTCTTCTGTGAGTTTTTCTTTGGTTCGCTCAACAGCGGCTTCAATAATGGAGTCGATTTGTTGTTGAAGGTCGTCGAGCTTTTTGGTTTTCTCTTCATTAGTCAGTGAATTATCCGCCTTAACCACTTCCATTTGTTCTTCGATTTCTTCTATTTTTTCTCTATCAATACCTAGCATGTTATCGCGTAACGCTTGTTCGACGGCGACCATAAAATCTGATTTGCTAGAGTCCACCGCATCTCGCCGGTAGCGATAATAGTTATTGTCGGTTGTAAGGGATGCTGCTGGTTCTGATTTACCAGGGGTGCTAACTGTTTGAGCAGAGCCTCCTTGGTTTGAATGCGATTGAGATGAATGCTCATTGCCCTGTTGTACTTTGTCGAATAGTTGATCAAATGATTCCCCTTGCGTTGAATCAGTCGTTCCTCCATTTTTAGTATTAGAGTTTTGATAGTCTGAATTTAGGTCGGATACGCGCATTATAGATACCTTGTGCTAAGGAAGTTACTGGGCATTCAGAAATAAGCAATTTATGCGCCATATTTGTGGTGTGTTGAAAGCCGCAAACAACAGTAAGATTCTGGGACTAAGTTAGATATGGAACGGATAGGCGACCTAAAGTAGGCAGCAAATTGCCGTTTTTGGTGCCCGGCGAATCTTAGGGAGTTACTGGAGAGCGCATTTTGAATATCAAAGAATTTGATGGTGTACAATCTACGGGGCAGATTAATCTTTGGAGTGTACAACTTGTATCAACTTGTCTTTTACGTACCCGAGTCTCATAAAGAGCCTGTTAAACAATCGCTGTTCGATGCTGGCGCTGGCACTATTGGTGATTACGATTGCTGTAGTTGGGAGACGTTAGGGCAAGGTCAATTTAAACCATCCGACGGCAGTCAGCCTTTTATTGGTTCTCAAAACACCCTTGAAATACTACCTGAATACAAAGTCGAAATGGTTTGTGATAAGCCGTCCATTAAAGCCGTTGTTGAAGCCCTCATATCGAGCCATCCCTATGAAGAACCTGCTTACAGTGTGCAAGAAATATTATCCATTAAAGAACTTTAGATTATGCAGTTAGATAATTTTATATTTGACAGCTTTCGAACTAGATAACTTTAAAGTATTTCAACCGTAGCGTTAAAAAAAAGTAAGCTGATGTAAGATAAAACGCAATAGTCGATTAGATAAAACGCTATGATTAACAAAATTGCAAAACCAACTCAATCTGATATCCAAACCATCATGTCTTGGTTTTCAAACGAAGAGCAGGTGCGTCAGTGGGGCGGGCCAACCATTAGATACCCTTATACCCTTGAATCACTTTGCGAGGACATCAAATTAGAAACGCTCGCTAGTTATTGTTTATTTTCTCCGACACAGCAGCCACTAGCGTTTGGACAATATTACCTTCGATTAGGAAAGTGTCATTTAGGACGATTAGTGGTTAACCCCAGCTGTCGAGGCGGCGGGATTGTGAGTGAATTAATTGACCACTTATGTCACATAGGAGCAGCGGAACTCGATGCGGATGAATACTCACTTTTCGTGTTTCAAAATAATGAACCGGCAATAAAAGCTTACCAAAGAAATGGATTCTCACTTCAAGATTATCCAGCAAATATTCCAATGGAAAACTGTTGGTATATGACAAAGAAAAATTGAGCGCTTGCTACTCACTGCTTAAACCGATTGGAAGTGCCGCTCAGCATTGCGGCTAGAATCAGGTTTTTCGTATTTACCACGCTCACAATTTTCTTCAACCCTCTGAAATTAATGAATTATCTCATTTTGAGACTGAATTCTGATTGCTGTAAATCTCAATAATAACGATTGCAAACGGCACGAGCTTATATAAACTGTTGATTTTAATAGCTATAATTAAAAACGTATTTTCTCAGCCCATTGATAGTGATTTACTGAGGAGATACGCTGTTATAGCTATGAAATATGTAATCCATCTATCAATTTTACTTTAGTTACCTCGCTGCGCTTCATTTTATAGCGTGTCTGTACGTGGATCTCTAGAAAATGTAGCAATTGTATTTTCTGGGCAATCAAAAGCACAGGGTGATAAAATTGATTTTGTTGCAATAAATGGCGTTGATGGTGACTTCATAAATGGAGTGAGAACTCTATACTTATCTCCCGGCTCACATTCTGTTGGTTATATGTGTCCAGGATGGGGGTTCTTAATTAAGCGCCAGAAACAGAAATTAATGTTACAGTAGGAAAAAAATATGAGCTCCTTTATAATTCTGAAACCAATAAAGCTTGGATGGAAGAGCCCTAACAAAAAATAATTGGCAGACGTTTAAAACACGCTGCACAACCAATCGTTATGCACTATTAAGAATGTTGCCATGAAATTGTCCGATAAAGAATATATAGAAATAACTGCTCAGGAAGAAGAACTTTGGATAAAGGAATCACGATTTAATATCGAGAGAATGCGGGAGTTAATGGCTGATGACTTTCAAGAGTTTGGTCAGTCAGGAAAGTATTATGATCTAGAAGACACACTTTCAATGGAGGAGAGCGGTTTTAAAACTGTGCTTCCTCTACACGAATATAAATTAAAGTTGATTTCTAGTGATGTGGTATTGGCAACTTACAATAGTGAGACAACATATGGCGATATCACTTTGTATGCGAGACGTTCCTCAGTTTGGTGTAAACAAGGGAACAATTGGGAGTTAAAATTTCACCAAGGAACACCCTATGTGCCAAATGCATAACAAGTTTGTGAATTATGCGTTCACAAGTTCACGAAAATTACAAAAGCGTAAAGTGCCCAGGAAAGCCATGAGATTTTGTTTATTACTTATATTGTTATTTTCATCGCCTGGGTTTGCAGGGGATGACGCCAGCGGTGACATCCCAAGGGAAGTTGATTTTGGGGCGACCTTCACTAGATATGAGATCATCGACAAAGATGAAACTTGGTCAAGGAGTTTAGTTGGCAATTTTAAATACAAAGGTAAAGTGGTTCACTTTGTAAGGACAAGCATCCCGATACTCTCCAATGGAAAAGTTATTGAGGGTCGTGTTTATCAAAGTGTTGAAAAATCAGATATGTTCTATATTGCGGAGGGCGATCTCATGTTCAAAATGAGTAGTTCACATCCCTATAGCCCTGGCGTTGGTGGCTTTTCAATGCATTCTCCTAAGTCGAAAAACTTTATCGTTTGCTTGAATTGCCTAGGCGGTGGTGTTCCAGCGTTGAGCAGCTCGAAAGTTATTATAGGCAGAGTAAAATGGAAAGGTACTAAATGGAATCGGCTGTAGATTCTCATTTAATAATCAAAGGCAAGGCGACGCAAAAAACGCACGCATGCTTTAAGTATTAAAGTGTATAGAGGCTAATTTGGTAAATCGAAATTTGTTAGTGCGTGCTTTGAGAATAGCTGCAATATTACTTGGATTAGATGTTTTGGAAAGCTTATCTCAGCAATATACTTTTATTCTAACCTTCGTTGTTAGGGTACCCTAGTCACTCACGATCTCTAAGACATTTCAAACTAGCTAAAGTAGAAAACTACTACATGGTTTCCCACTTTAACTATACAGAAATTTGTAAACTAAAAACTATATCGCATTCCTAGCTGAAAACTTCTGCCCGCACGTGGTGCGAGATCCTTGATGAACGAACTATGGTCACGAGATTCTTTATCCAGTAAGTTCTTTCCTTTTAGATAAAAGAAAAGATCTTGGTCACGAATAGGAAGTCGATAGATCGTTTCCATTTCGAGCTGTTTGAATCCTTCGGTCGGAAGTTCGTTGGTACCAGTATCTTTTTGAGAGGTATGGTTAATCCAAACTAAGCTTGCTGACCAATCTTTGTAGTCATAGTTAAATTGAATTCCAGCTTTAGAGCTTGGGATTCGGGGAAGGTAATCACCATTATTCAATTCAGCCGTTACTTTGTCGGCAAATAAATCCATGCTCAACTGATGACCATTGCTGTCAATCAAAGGGATTTCGATTTGTAATTCGACACCTTTGTAAGTTGCATCTTGCTGTTGGTAACAAACAAGTAGTAAATCATCTTCTTCAGCTAAATCAAATGCTTCTTGAGTAACACAGCTGTCTACTAATGTTGCATTTTGAGCATAGATAAAGTCAAAAAAATCATTCCAAAATAGATTAAGTTCACCACTGAATCCAGTGGTTTCAAAGCGATAAGAAAAATCAAAGTTATTTGAAGTTTCGTCTTCTAGATCACTGTTACCTATTTCGTAAGAGCGGGTGGCTAAGTGAGCACCGTCTACAAATAATTCTTCGACAGAAGCAAAGCGAGTGGCGTGGGACAAATTGACAGCTAATTTGTTGTGTTTCGCTAGTGAATATACAGCTCCGATTGAGTAGCTAACCCCTGATGAATCAACATCGGCTTGTTGAACGGCTTCGATAGTTTGCTTTTCAAATCGAGCGCCGAGCTCCCACTTTAAATCACCGAAGTGTTTTTCTTCTAACCAAAAAAGAGCGGCGTTTTTAGTGGTTGATGCTGGAATAATGGCTTCTTCACCGACAGAGGAAAAGTCGCGATTGCCAAACTGAGTTCCAATAACTCCGGTCCATCCATTCCACATAGCGTGTTTTATATAGCCACGAAACTCAGAAGCTTCGTTTTCGAACTTTGTTCCTATTTCATCGCCTTCCAACTCTTGATGTTGATAGTCCGTGTAAGAAACACCGGCAAATAATGAGTCAATTCCAGCCATTGGTTGTTCGAGCCCAAGTTGCATGTCGTATCGGGTTTGCTCCATATCTATAGCTACACCTTCTTCGTGCTCGTCCTCATGTTCTTCTTCTTCGTGTTCCTCTTCACCATGCTCGCCATGTTCTGCATGACCTGGAATGCCATATTCTTTATCGATTTGCCCAACCGAGATGCCAAAATAATCTTTCTCACCGAAAAGCCATGTACTTCCTAAATTGAAACCGGTGTTCTTACTGGAGCTATTTTCAAGCACTCCTGCGACTTCATCGCCATGCTCATCTTCAGGTTCTTCGCCTTCATGCTCTTCTTCTTCGTGTGCACGAAAAATGTGAGACTCAGCAAAGCCTGGGATTTCTAAATCATCGGTTTCGCTAGAATAACCATCGACATGCCAGTTCCAACTTTCAGTGCCACCATCGAGAGTAAGAACAGCTGATTCTTCACTCGTAGCTGAATCGCCCAGTCGTAATTCAATACCGCCGGTAAGCTCCTCAACGGGGCTGGAATTGATTTTCCGATCGGTGATATTGATAACACCACCGATTGCGCCACTTCCGTACAACAAAGTCGCTGGTCCTTTAACCACTTCGATTTGCTCGGCGAGTAGCGGTTCTAATCCAACATCGTGATCGGCACTATTGGTCGAAGCGTCCAGAACTGTCATTTGATTGTTGGTGATCTTTACCCGCGAGCCGCCTAAGCCTCTAATGATCGGCCTAGAAACGGCTGGGCCAAAAGAAGAAACGCTCAGCCCTGGTTCCAGCTGCAAGATTTCACCCAAAGTCCCGGCTTTCTTAGATATTAATTCGTCGCCCGCAATAAGAATTATCGGAGTCGCCATATCGAGAGCGGTGTGTTCCAGAGGATTAGCATTGATCACCAGTTTATGTTCTGGCTCAGAAATTAACGAAATGAGTATTGGGCTAGTTGCAGAATAATCACCTTGTTCAGTAATGTCTATTTGATGGTGAAAATGGGTTTGCTCGTTCGCTTCAACATCGATGGTATGTTGACCTATCCCTAAGTCGAGAATAACTCGGCCATTGGCATCGGTAACTGATTCAATGGTTGTTCCTCTGACCTTGATAGTGACATTACTAAGGGGGGAGCGAGCGGTATTATGTATTTCTAAGTTAATTGTTTTGGCTGATAATGCACTGGAAAAAGTCATACCTGCTACGGCAGCCAAGGGTAAATAGCGTTTCATTTTAAATCTCACATTCATTGATATTACAACCGACATTCTTTCTAAACAAAGAATAGGCTCAAAGTATTAGGCGCAATAAAGCACCGATATATTAAATGGGTGTTAACTGTGAGAAATAGGGGGTGCGCGGGAATGGTAGGCAGTGGTTTTGGAAAATGTAGAGCAGGAAATCGCAATACTCGAAGCCGATTCTGTGAGTAATGTTATTTCACTATGATTAACGGACGAAAGACTTAAGTCATCATTGTCATTAACATGAGAAAGACAAAGATGAGATTCAGTTTGGGACAGATGCTCACTGCTATATTCATGCTGAAGTTGAACATTTTGCGCAAATATCCAGCTTAGTATGAGTGCGAGAGCCGCGAATTGTCTTAGACCGATTTTCATGGGCGACATATTCTCATAGCTGCGAGTCGATTTTCAACTGTTATTGATGTCAAATTTGTGACAAAGTATTTTCGAAGTCTTGAATAGTGACAATACGACGATAAAAAGTATCACGCTGAGCGTATTTTTTAGAATGGAAACAGAAAGTTTACAAGATGTTACCTATACTGACTAAAGTGCCGATATTAAAAGAGAATTTAATCTGTGCTGCCGATCAGTTATACATTGAAATTACCGAAAACTCAGCCATCAAAAGTATTGTTGCTGGCAAGCAAACATTAGACTTATTACATCAACTCGGTATTCATATTTCGGTTGATGATTTTGGCATCGGCTATTCTTCGCTAAATTATCTAAAGTCTCTTCCTGCGGATAAAATTAAGTTTGATCGGAGTTTTATTAAGGAAATGGAAGACGATAGTATCACCTTGGCGATTCTTGAAAGCTTAGTGCCTTTGTGTAAAAAACTATCAAAGAAGACTGTCGCTGAAGGAATTGAAACGCCTTCTCAGTTTAAGCTAGCGAAACAGTTGGGATTTGAGCAAGTGCAGGGTTATCTGTTTTCTGCACCGATATCTATTGAAGAACCTGAATTAATGATCTTTCCTGAGACTCCTTTGTCAGAGACTGCGTAGCGATAAACTTGACTTCTTCATTTCGCAGGTTCAAATCCGAAGAACATAAAAGTTCGATCTATCTGATTTGGCCTGACCCCTTCCGTATGTCGCCGCTCTTTTATATGATGGGATTTCTTTATACGAATAATGTTCTACGGATAATGTCTCGAGATGATGTCTAGCAAAATAGAAAAAATGACCATTTCAAATGATTCAGGTATGGAAGTCACCTGCTTGAATTATGGTGCTATTTTACACTCGATTAGAGTACCTCTCTCTGGAGCGAAAGTACCGAATTCTATTGGTGCTAACGTTAAACAAAAAACGGAAGTTCTTATAAAGCCCAAGCGGTTAGAAAGCTATCTGACTCAAGATAATTACATGGGCACTATTGTCGGCCGGTTTTGTAATCGAATTGAAAACTCTAACTTTGAGATTGACGGAAAACCGAATCTTATCGATTCTAATGAAGGCACAAACTGTTTACATGGAGGGTCCGACGGACTAAATAAGAAATTTTGGAACGTTGAGAAAAACGGCAACGGAAGCAGCAATGAAATTATCATGAGCTGTGAATCGGCTGATGGAGAGAATGGTTTCCCTGGTAACCTAAAAGTTCAGGTCGTCTATGGAGTTACCAATGATAATAAAGTGACCATTGATATTTCGGCGACTACAGATAGACAGACCCCTGTTAATCTGACCGGACACGCATATTTTAATTTGAACTTGAGTAATGATTCGACGATCAAACAGCATCAATTGCAAGTCGCGGCAGACCATTTTTTACCGATTAAAAGCGATGGAATTCCATTGTTAGAGACGCGAGAGGTGATCAATACAGACTTTGATTTCAGGCGGCAACAGAGTCTTGAAAAATTGCTGCTTTCTGATGACGAACAAATCATTTCTAACAACGGAATCGATCATAATTTCGTATTAGCACAAAGTCATCATTCGAAGTCGAGTGAGGGTGGGCATCAATTACCCCTTGGCGAGTTAGTCAAGGCTGCGAGTTTGTATTCACCCTCGTCAAATATTACCATGACGCTGTGGACCAATAAGCCGGGATTGCAAATTTATACGGGTAATCATTTGGGGGGAGAGTTTAAAGCTCATCAAGGGATCTGCCTCGAGCCGCAGTTTTTTCCCAATACACCAAACCGGCCGGATTATCCTAACTGCCTGCTTAAACCGGGAGAATTATATCGTCACAAAATGGTCTATCAGTTTGATGATGAATAGGTAGATGTAAGGACCCATATTTTTGACTTCTTGAGAGTATTAAATGACTCAAAAAACTCATAAGACATATTATCCCGAAGGAACGGTTCTGCCGAAGAAACTCTCTCATTGGGTGTTTGTTGAGCCTGTCTTAATATTAGAAAACCCACACAAGGTACTTTATCGCAGTTACCAATTTAGCTCATTTGAACAAGCGCTTCGATTTATGTCCACGGCAGCAGATGGTCCTATCGCTAAATTCGACCATCATCCTTGTTGGGCCAACAGTTACAATCGGCTTCAAATTTGGTTGTCTACCACGCAATCTGGGGGGCAAGTCACTGAAAAAGATATCGAACTGGCAAGCGCGCTCGAGTACCTTTGGGAAACGTTTGAGAAAAAGTCTGATCTTACTTTAAGTTAAATTGAGTTAATGCCAGCGAAGTGAGAACCTCGTTGGCATTTAGATAATAACTAATGTCGATTTAGAGTGAGTCGGCAATTTCGATCAGAAGCGCTTCCAACTGTCTTGCCTCGCCCTTTAGATTATTAATCAACGCGCTATCGATTTTCGGTATATTTGCTTCGATTGATCTTAGATGTTGTTCTAATTTATCCATTTCAATTTCAAGATGACGGCCACTCTCAGCCAACTTTTCGGAAACTTCTTCAAATGAGTCACGATCGAATGAAGATTCAAACATCGCGACTTTGCGTTCTATTTTGCGCGCAACTCGCTCCATTTTTCGCTCCCATTTCTCCATTTTTGATTCGTCAAATTCTAGTGCTAATTCTAAGTCCTTGAGCTTGCCCTCAAGTTCCGAAAGCTTGGCCTTATCTTCAGCACCTAATTGGTCATAAGTAAATGACTTGCCATTAACATGATAAATTCTTTCATTGCCGTTATGGCTAATTGATATTTCATGGTGTGGCGATGCGCTTATATCGTGACTAACACTAAGAATTATGCACATTGACAGTGTTGCAATCATCGATAATAGTGGATTGAGCCAGAGTGAAGTCTTCATTTTGTGTTCCCCTCGTTGTTTCTTTCCTGATAAGACGCTGGTGATATCGAAAAGGTTTGGTTGAACACCAAAAAAGAACAAATATATGGGGATAAATTGGCTGATAAAGGTCTAGAATGCGAGAATTTGTCCTGATCTTGATTATTGGAGCCTTTTTTGCGAGCTTAATCTTCACTAACTGCTATTAACACTGTTCCTTAGCCTGCAAAATCGTTAAAATCACGCCTACCTGAAGGTGCTTGACATCTTCAACCTCATTTAAGCCGTCTTTTGGATGATTCTCCTCTCTTAAAGTGAATTCAGTTAGTGAATTTAACCCTGAGTTTCGGAATAAACCATACGGTAAGTAACGTTAAGAAGTCATATTTAGAGAATTATTGCGAATGCAAACTGAAGCCGAGCAGCAAGAATACAATCCACAAGAAATAGAAACTCGAATACAGGATATTTGGACCGAAAATAAGGTCTTTAAAGCTGTACAGGATAGTAGCAAAGAAAAATTCTATTGCCTCTCTATGTTGCCTTACCCTAGTGGACGCCTTCATATGGGACACGTTAGAAATTATACCATTGGTGATGTGATTTCTCGTTTTCATCGAATGAACGGGAAAAACGTATTACAACCAATGGGCTGGGATGCATTTGGCCTTCCTGCTGAAAACGCAGCCATTAAAAACAAAGCACAGCCAAGTACTTGGACCGTTGAAAATATTGCCTACATGAAAAAGCAATTACAAAGCCTTGGTTTTGCTTACGATTGGGAAAGAGAAGTAACCACTTGTAAGCCAGAGTATTACAAATGGGAGCAATGGTTCTTTACCCAATTGGTCGAAAAAGATCTAGCTTATAAAAAGACATCGGCTGTTAACTGGTGCCCCCATGACGAAACGGTACTGGCCAACGAGCAAGTGCACGATGGTTGTTGCTGGCGATGTGATACGCCGGTTGAGAAGAAAGAAATCGATCAATGGTTTATTCGAATAACAGCCTACGCAGAAGAGTTGCTCGACAGTATTGACGAACTTGATGGATGGCCTGATAGCGTCAAAACTCAACAACGTAACTGGATTGGCCGCTCGGAAGGCGTCGAGATGTCTTTTGGTTTAGAAAACTCTGATGAAAAGGTCAGCATATATACCACTCGTCCCGACACTTTAATGGGGGTGACTTATCTTGGAGTTGCCGCTAAGCATCCGATTGCAAGTGAGGCTGCTAAGACCAATCCTGAGTTAGCGAAATTTATAGCTGAATGTAACCAAAGCACCACCGCAGAAGCGGACATTGCCACCATGGAAAAGAAAGGCATGGCAACGGGTGTGAAAGCTGTTCATCCGGTGACAGGTGAATTAATTGATGTCTGGGTCGCCAATTTCGTGCTGATGGATTACGGTTCTGGTGCTGTTATGGCCGTTCCAGGACATGACCAACGCGACTGGGAATTTGCCCATAAATACGGTATCGAAATTAAGCAAGTAATTGATGCTGTAGAAGGAAGCGACATCCAATGCAATTTGGACCAGTCGGCCTTCACTGAAAAAGGTACATTAATTAATTCAGGTGAATTTGATGGGCTTACATCTGACGATGCTTTGCAAGCTATCGCGAGGTGGCTAGAAAATAAGGGCTTAGGTCAGAAACAAGTGAATTATCGAATCAGAGATTGGGGCGTTTCTAGACAGCGTTTCTGGGGCGCGCCGATTCCAATGATTAAACTTGAAACGGGCGAAATGGTGACAGCTAAGGAGTTTCCGGTAGAGCTACCAACGGATTTGGTTTTGGATGGCGCAAATTCTCCACTCATTAATAATGCATCATTCCAAGATGTGGTTATTGAAGGCGTTGCAGGAAAGCGAGAAACCGATACATTTGATACGTTTATGGAATCTAGTTGGTACTACGCTCGGTACACGACGCCTGATTGTGATACTGCCATGCTTGAAAGCGAAGAAGCTAATTACTGGCTACCCGTCGATCAATATGTCGGCGGTATAGAGCATGCGACTATGCATTTACTTTATTTCCGTTTCTTTCATAAGTTAATGCGAGATGCTGGATTAGTGAATTCCGACGAACCTGCAAAAAAGTTGTTAACTCAGGGAATGGTTCTTGCCGAAACGTTTGTGACCAAAGACGCAAAAGGGACTAAAAACTATCACACTATAGAAGAAGTCGACGTCGAAAAAGACAGTAAAGGTAAAGCTATCAGCGCGACTCTAAAGGACACTGGAGAATCGGTTATTTTGGCCGGCATGGAAAAAATGTCGAAGTCAAAGAACAATGGTGTTGATCCGCAAGCATTAATTAACGAATACGGTGCCGATACTTCAAGACTTTATACAATGTTTGCATCACCTCCTGAGCAGACACTTGAATGGCGAGATGATGGCGTCAACGGTGCCCATAAATTCCTAAAACGATTGTGGAAAGCATATACCGATAAAGCACTGGTTGAAGTAACAACCTTTAATAGTGATTCGCTGAATAAAACTCAGAAAGAAATTTACCGCAAGACTAATCAAACGATTGAAAAAGTAACTGACGACTTCGGCCGTCGACATTCTTTTAATACTGCGATTGCAGCGACAATGGAATTAGTCAATGCCATTGTGAAATTTGAAATAAAAGATGCGGTTGACCAACAAGTTATTAAACATGCGCTGGACACTACAGTACTTCTATTAAGTCCAGTTGTACCACACATCTGTCAAGAATTATGGTCATTGGCTGGTCATTCTAATTATGTGGTTGATTCAAAATGGCCTGTTTGTGATAAGACAGCATTAGTTCAAGATGAAATCTTGATCATTTTGCAAGTGAATGGAAAAACGCGTGGAAAAATTGAAGTGGCGGCGGATTTAGACAAAGAGTCCATTGAGAAAGTCGCGCTCGCTGATACTAATGTACTTAAGTTTATTGATGGCAAAACAATACGAAAAGTAGTCGTTGTGCCGGGACGTTTAGTCAACATTGTAGCCAACTAGTCACATGCTCTTGTTGGTTTTATGGCAATACCCAAAAACTATTGGATTTAACTGTTTATGAATTTAGTTGTAAGAATCATTGTTTTGACTTTATTGATAGGGGTAACTTCTGGGTGTGGATTTCACCTTCGAGGACAATCTGATGGTAAATCTTTGACTTCTGGAAAAGGATTAACCGTTTATTTAGCCGTCAACAGCGATGATAAATTGTTACGTCGACAGATTACCAATGATCTACAAGCATCAGATCTGTTGGTGGTTTCTGAACCCGAACTTTCAGGTAATCATCTTGTAGTGGTAAGCGCCAAAGTAAACAAGCGGGCAATCGGTGTTGATAGTAATGGGCGCAATAATGAATTTGAGTTGAATCAGAATGTGCAATTTATTGTAAATGCCTTTGCGAGCGAAACCGGTGCAAAGAAAATTCAAAAAGTAGAATCTTTGTTAGAACCGATCGAAGTTCAGGCGCGACGAAGTTTTTATCTTGATAATATTGACTTGATAGGTAAACGAGCGGAAGAAAAAGGACTACTCGAATCTATTCGCCAAGAAGTTTCGCGAAAAATTATTAGTCGATTTGTGGTGACCTTAGACCAACAGCTTAAAACGGGAAAAAACCTTTAAAATGAGTCGGTATATTCACATTATATCGACGGATGAAGTGTTGTTGCAGCAGGAAGCGTGTGACCAGATAATATCTACCGCAAAGAAAAATGGTGTTGCGGAACGAGAAATTGTTGATGTGATTGATAAGTTTTCTTGGGACGAGTTGCTAGCCAATAGTCAAAGTTTGTCTTTGTTTTCTGATATCAAACTTACCGATATTCGTTTTAGCAAAGCGCCTAAGAAAGATGCGCAACAGGCTTTGGTTGAATTGTTAGCGCATGCAGGACCTGAGAGTCTATTTTTGGTCAGACTTCCTAAAATGGAAAAGAGGCAAAAGAACGCCAAGTGGTTTAAGTCAATAACTGCATCTGCGCAACTCGAAGAGTTGTGGCCGCCGAAACCTTTTGCATTTCAAGACTGGATTGCCAAGAGAGCTCAAAAGCTCGGTTTATCCGTTGAAAACGATGCGATAGCGATGTTGGCTGAGCAAACAGAAGGGAACTTATTAGCTGCAAGTCAAAGTCTAGATAAATTGAAACTACTTTACGATCAACAATCGGTCGATATTAAGATGTTAAAAGCAGTGGTTTCAGACAATGCTCGTTATTCAATATTTCTTTGTTTAGACGAGGCATTGGCTGGTCATGGCGAAAGGGCTGTTCGAATGCTTAAGAAATTTGAATCAGAAGCAGTTGCTCCAATTTCTTTTTTGGTGAATTTGACCAGGGAAATAAATCTGTGTACTCAGGTTGCCGTGGCGGTGAGTCAAGGGAAGCCGCCAATGCATGCGCTGTCATCATCTTTTTTGTGGGATAGTAAGAAGAAAATGATTGTCGGAGCAGCTAATCGTTTACCTGTAGCGATTTGGCAAAGACTGTTGACCCGGTGTGGGTTCTTAGACCGGATGGTAAAAGGACAGGAAAAAGGTCTTATTTGGCAGGAACTTGAATCGTGCCTTTGGCTTGTAAGCGGCAAAAAAATATGGGGCGCCAAACGTTGAACCTCAAATGTTAAACACCAAGCAAAGAGTCAAAGACGAGGTGACAAAAGAAAGTTCTATGGAGAGAACTCGAGTAGAAGTTATTTTAGGGGGTAGTTTTGACCCTATCCATAATGGGCATATTAATATTGTAGAGAGTATTAGAAAATATTCTTCAGATTGGCATATTCGAATCATGCCGTGTGCGATACCTTCACTAAAAAAAGTAGCTAGTGCAAGCTTCGAGCAAAGAGTGGCAATGATTGAATTAGTTTTTTCTGACAACAACAATGTGTCGATAGATTTGAGAGAAGGACAACGAACAGGTAAATCCTACACCGTTGATTCCCTTATAGAGATTAATCAAGAGCAACCGGAAAGTATCATTGTTTTTGTTATTGGCAGCGACAACTTAGAAGGATTAGAGCAGTGGCACCAAAGTGAACGACTCGCAAGTCTCTGTCACTTGATGATTATTGGTCGACCCAATTATGGTGTAGAACAATCAATCGCCAGCGTTAGCAATATTGGTTTTATTCCAGCAGAGAAATTGAGTAGTCTTGAATTGGATGACAGTGGACTTTTTTTTGAACTTTCTGTCGAGGAAAAAGATATTTCATCGACAGAAATTAGACAAGCGATTACACATGGCTCGGCGACCGTAAATGAAACTCCGGTTGTAGTACAAAAGTACATTGAGCGTAATTTTATTTATCAGTAAGAATGGGTTTAACAACCCGTAAGAGAAGAGTGGAATGAAAAACGACAAACTAAAAGACTTTATTTATCAGCAGTTAGAAGAAATAAAGGCAAAAGAGATCAGTGTAATTGGTCTTCCAGATGACAGTACTATCGCTGACTATATGATTGTGTGTAGTGGTACGTCGTCACGTCACGTGAAATCGATAGCCATACTGTTGATCAAAGCATTAAAAGAAGCCAATAAGCCGCCGATAGGTATCGAGGGTGAGGATGCATCGGAATGGGTCTTGGTCGATTGCGGTGATGTGGTTGTTCACGTCATGCAGCCAATCACACGTGATTATTATCAATTGGAAAAACTCTGGGAATAATTTCGACTCGAAGTCGAATATTCGAATGAGTGTGCCATGACGATACAGTTGCTATGAAGAGTCTATTGCAATGAAAATCAGGTTGATTGCGGTTGGTAGCAAGATGCCTGCGTGGGTTGAGACTGCGTTTAAAACTTACGCGCAAAGATTACCAAGAGATTGTCAATTGGAACTAATTGAGATTCCGGCTGCCAAAAGAACACGTAATCAACTCGCGAGTAAATGGATGGAGAAAGAAGGAGAGTTAATTCAAAAGGCTATCGAACCTTCCGATTGGGTTGTTGCGTTAGATGTTGAAGGCCATAGTTGGAGTACTCAAAAATTGGCTCAGCAGATCACTAATTGGCAGTCCAAAGGTTGCAATGTTGCACTGTTGGTCGGCGGACCAGACGGTTTATCTCCGGAATGCCTTAAACGAGCGAACCAACGATGGTCGTTATCAGCTCTGACCCTACCTCACCCTATGGTTAGAGTGGTTTTGTCCGAAGCCATTTATCGTGCTTGGTCGGTGACCGTCAATCATCCTTATCATCGAGAATAAATAAAGGATGTTGAAAACAACCAATCACATAAAAAGTGGCCACGCCTTTAAGGATCATCGGCAAGAACGTCAAATTCTCGTTTCCCGCACTATCTTTGCATTTATATTTGTTGCTGCACTTATGTTTTCATTACTTGCTCGTGGTTGGTATCTGCAAGTAACAAAACACGAAGATTATCAAACACGTTCAAATAATAATCGAATCAGTCTGCAGCGAGTCGCCCCAAATCGCGGACTAATATACGATCGAAATGGGGTATTGTTAGCTGAAAATCGGTCAGTCTATTCTCTTGAAGTTATTCCTGAACAAGTTACCAATATGGCGCAGGTGATCGCGCAAATTAAAGATCTTGCGCTTATCGAAGACAAACATATTACCTCATTTAATAAGCGACTAACGGGGGTTAGGCGATTCAAAAGCGTGTTATTGAAATCTCGCCTTAGCGAAGAAGAAGTTGCCATTTTTTCTGCGAATGGTCACCGGTTTAACGGTGTTCGAGTAGAGGCTAGGCTGGTTCGCCATTATCCATTTGGTGAGAAAATAGCTCATGCATTGGGCTCTGTTCGCCGAATCAATGACAGAGATTTGTTGAGAATTGATCAAGCGAACTACCGCGCGACACGCCATATGGGCAAGGTCGGGTTGGAAAAATATTACGAGGATATTTTACATGGGACTATTGGAAGTCGAACAGTAGAAACGGATGTGCAAGGACGAGTGATTGGTGAGCCAATTAAAGAAACACCCCCGATTCCAGGGCGAGATTTAAAGCTCTCCTTGGATGTTAATTTACAAATAGCGGCAGCTGAAGCGATAGGTTCTTTTCGTGGTTCAGTGATTGTTGTTGATCCGCGTAATGGCGATGTACTCGCTTTAGTGAGTAATCCAGGTTACGACCCTAATGATTTTGTGACCGGCATTTCTACGGAGAAATACGCGAAGCTAACAGGATCTGCTGATCAACCGCTTTTCAATCGAGCACTAAGGGGGCTGTATTCACCGGGCTCGACCATAAAACCGATGTTGGCCTGGGTGGGCTTAGATAACAAGTTTATTACTAAGAAAACAACCATTAACGACCCCGGATATTGGGTTATACCCAATAAGGAAGAGAGAATATACCGCGATCATATTGCATGGGGACACGGCGGAAAAGTTGATGTTAACAAAGCGATTATAGAGTCTTGTAATCCTTTCTTTTACGATTTAGCTTACCGAATGGGTATCGATATTATTTCAGAAAATATGTATAACTTTGGTTTTGGGATTTCGACTGGTATTGATATGGGGGAAGAGTTGACCGGCATAATGCCTTCGCGAGATTGGAAAAGAGCCAATCGGCGTAGTGATTGGTATCCCGGTGAAACAGTTCTTACCGGCATTGGCCAAGGCTACTGGAATGCGACACCATTACAATTAGCAAATGCAGTGTCGCCAATTGCTACCGGCGGGAATCGGCATAATTTAAGATTGGTGACGGCAGAATCTGTTGAGGGCAAGTGGCAAGAAAAAGTGCCTGTATTGGCCGATCGTCAGATAAACTTTGGAGATGGTGCGAGTTTGGGCATTGTGCGAAAAGCAATGGAACAGGTAACAAGGTATCCCGCTGGAACGGCTCGTAAAGCGTTTGACGGAGCAAATTATCAATCTGCAGGAAAAACTGGAACAGTGCAACTAAGAACTCAAGTCGTAGACGATAGTGGTAAGAAGATAAAAGAATCGAAGAAGAAATTTAATGATAACGCAGTGTATGTTGGATATGCGCCTATCGATATTCCTGAGGTAGTTATTTCTGTGGTAACAGAAAACGGAGGACACGGTGGTGAAGCTGCTGCTCCTGTCGCAAGGCGAGTGCTCGATGCTTATTTCAGCCAGGTGATTAATTAATTGGCTTTCATCGACAACGATATTTCAGATAGAAGAGGCAAGAGCTTAGCTGCCCGATTGCATCTCGATTTTCCGCTTCTTTCGGGATTGTTGGTTTTGATGGGATTTGGGTTATTAATCCTCTATAGCGCTTCCGGGGAAAGTCTACCTGAACTTCAACGGCAAATTGTCAGGCTTGGTGCCGCGCTGCTAGCAATGATTTTTCTTGCATGGATTCCGCCAAGAGTTTATAAAAAGTGGACACCTTTTATTTATGCGGGCGGAATCGTTTTGCTCATTGCTGTTATATTCTTTGGCGAAGTTGGAAAAGGCGCTCAACGTTGGCTTAATTTTGGTGTGTTTCGATTTCAACCATCAGAGGTAATGAAGCTTGCGGTTCCGATGATGGTTGCATGGTATTTTAGTGAACGTAAATTACCACCAAGCCTGAGGGATTTAGCCGTTGTCGGTATGATTATCGCGGTGCCTACCTATCTAATACTAGTGCAACCCGATTTAGGGACCTCCATTTTAATCGCCAGTTCAGGAGCATTTGCAATCTTTTTGGCTGGTATTCGCTGGCGAGTGTTATTGTCATTTTTGACCGTTGCGGTTGTTTACGCGCCGATTCATTGGATTTTTGTTATGCAAGGATACCAAAAACAGCGAGTACTCACTTTCTTGGACCCTGAGCAAGATAGACTTGGAAGTGGATATCATATTATACAGTCACAAATTGCAATTGGTTCCGGAGGACTAAACGGCAAAGGTTGGTTGCAAGGGACTCAATCGCAATTAGAGTTTCTTCCTGAGCGAAAAACGGATTTTATCTTCGCAGTACTTGGCGAAGAGTTCGGTTTTTTCGGGGTACTGCTTTTGATAGGGATTTACTTATGGATAATTGGTAGGGGTTTCTTTATTTCTATCAAAGCGCAAGAAACTTACACTCGCTTGTTGGCTGGTGCGATTACTCTGACCTTTTTCGTTTACGTATTTGTTAATATTGGAATGGTTACTGGGATATTACCGGTGGTTGGCCTTCCGTTGCCATTAGTCAGTCGCGGTGGAACCTCTATGGTCACTCTTATGGCCTCTTTTGGTATATTAATGGGCATTCAAACTCATAAAAAGCTGTTACCCGGGTGATGAAAAAATGAATTTCGAAAGCTACAGAAAGTATGGCAGCCGCGCTCCTTTTATTTTATTGGTTTTGATGAGCCTGTTTGCCTGTTCCGTTGTTGAGAAGAAAGAGCAAGATAGTGCTCCGACTAGACCAATAGATTGGAGTCAGGTTAAGCCCATCACTCCCAAGAAGGAACCAAAGAGTAAATATGGTAATCCTAAATCATACGAAGAGGCGGGGCTCACTTATCGAGTCCTAGACTCTGCGGAGAACTTTAAACAAGAAGGTGTGGCTAGTTGGTACGGTACTAAGTTTCACGGAAGGCGAACCTCTAGCGGTGAAGCGTACGATATGTTGCAATTAACCGCCGCTCATAAAACATTACCGATTCCTTGTTATGTTAGAGTGAAAAACAAGGATAATGGACGTGAATTGATTGTCCGTGTGAATGACCGTGGACCATTCGTCAAATCACGTATCATTGATCTTTCTTATGCTGCCGCACATCAACTGGGCATGGCGCACAAAGGGACTGCAAATGTTGCAATCGAAATCATCAGTTTTGCTTCAACAGAGAAGGTTCGTCAACAGTACTCGGGTAACTCTACAGCTGCTGCACAAAGCGCTAGAAAGCGATTTGTTCAAGTGGGTGCTTATTCTAAGAAATTGAGCGCACAGAAGCTTGCTAAAGTGTTAGACCGCGAAATCGATTTGCCAGTTAGCGTTTCGACTATCAATCGTGGGAAAAGTAAACTTTACCGGGTGCGTATTGGACCGATTGATAGTCTAGCAATTGCCGAAGAGTTAGCAGAAACATTAAGTATTGATGAGCTAGGCAAACCTAGCATCGTTTATCAAGATTAGTGTTATAATCGCAACATATATCGCCAGAATTATCTGGAAAACTTGTATTAAGTTAGGGCTTTTTAATGACTAAGATTTCGTATAAACAGACTATTTGGTTAATAGTTAGCTGGTTAAGTTTTTCGGCAAGTGCTATTACACCCGCTGCGCCAGAGCTCGCCGCCAAATCGTATGTTTTAATGGATTATGACAGTGGAAAAATTATCGTCCAACATAATCCTGACATGCCAGTTCCACCCGCAAGTTTAACTAAAATGATGACCAGTTATGTCGTTTCTGCAGAGATAGCAGCAGGGAATTTAAACCTCACCGATAAAGTCCGAATTAGTAAGAATGCATGGGCACAAAATCCTGTTTTTGCTGGGGGCTCGTTGACCTGGATAGAAGTGAATACCGATGTTAGTGTCGAAGACCTACTGAAAGGCGTCATCATACAATCCGGTAACGACGCATCCGTTGCTTTAGCTGAGCACATCGCCGGTAGTGAAGATGTATTTGCCGACCTTATGAATCAACATGCGCAAAAATTAGGCATGATTAACACTAATTTTGAAAATTCCAATGGATTACCAGCCGACGGACACATTTCAACGGCTCGCGATCTATCTTTGTTAACGGCTGCAATGATTAGAGACTATCCAGAAGAATATGCCTATTACAAAGAAAAATGGTTTACTTTTAACGGTATCAAACAAGCGAATCGGAATTCCTTATTGTGGGATGAAAGTTTAGACGTCGATGGGGTAAAGACTGGCCACACTGATGCTGCAGGTTATTGCTTGGTTTCATCTGCGACTAAGAACAATATGCGATTGATTTCTGTTGTAATGGGAACTAAGAGTAAGAATAGTCGAAAAGTCGAAGGTAAAAAATTGCTTTCATATGGATTTAGATTCTATGAAACGGTAAAACCCCTTGAAGCCGGTAAACAGCTCCACCAACAAGAAATTTGGATGGGAGAAAAAGAAGTTATTAGTCTCGGTATCGCTAAAGATATATTTCTTACTATTCCAAGAGGGCAGGCTAAAAACCTTAAAGCGCGATACGTCGTAGAAAAGGATATTGAAGCGCCAATCGCACAAGGACAACTGGTCGGTAAAGTCTTTTTCTCACTCGGTGAGGAAAAGTTCGCAGAATATCCGTTGGTTGCGCTGGAAGAAGTGCAAGAGGCGGGAGTGTTTGGACGAATGTCTGACTCTGTAAGTCGTTGGTTTAGTACTTTATTTTAAAAGTCGGGAGTTGTAATAATGAGTGAAAATGAGTTATGGAAATTTCCTTGTGATTTTATGTTTAAAGCCTTGGCATATGCCGATCAACAAGCCGAAGATTTAATTGTTTCCGTTATTAATAAATATATACCTGGCGATTATGTTCCTAAAATCAATCCGAGCAAAAAAGGGAATTATATTGCGGTTAGCGTGACGTTTAAGGCGACATCCAAAGAGCAACTGGATGAAATTTATCTCGCTGTCAATGCTCTCGATTGCGTTAAAGTGTGTCTTTGATTTTTATTTGCCAGCAATAGCTGTGCCTCGTTATTAATACCTATTATATAGACAAATGAATGATCTGGCCGAAAAGTGTGTTTTTAGAAATTTAGGGCTTTCTACTTACGAGCCTGTTTGGCGTGCTATGCAGCAGTTTACCAAGGAGCGTACGTCAAATGATGCAGACGAAATTTGGTTTGTGGAACACCTTTCGGTATTCACTCAAGGGCTAGCTGGCAAACAGGAACACTTGTTAAAGCCCGGAGACATACCCATCGTTCAAGTCGATCGCGGTGGCCAAGTGACTTATCACGGGCCAGGCCAGCTTGTTGTTTATTTTATGATTGACCTCAAAAGAAAAAAATTGGGTGTGCGGCAGCTAGTTACTCATATCGAGAATATTATTATCAAGTTATTGGCACGATTCAAAATTGAAGCCGTTGCGAAAGCGGATGCCCCAGGAGTATACGTCGATAACAAGAAAATCTGTTCTTTAGGACTAAAAATTAAAAGAGGGTGTTCTTTTCATGGCTTAGCCTTGAACATCAATATGGATAAAGAACCTTTTACTCGAATTAACCCGTGCGGCTATCAGGGATTAGAGATGGTGCAATTGAAAGATTTAGCCGGACCATCAAATATTAAGACGGTTGAACCGACTTTAAGAAGTATTATTTTGGATACCCTTGATTATTCCTATTCGGAAGTTCAAGGGGCACCAGAGTTGGAGTACCATTTATGAATGAAGAAAATATAATCCCAGTAAAAATGATACCTAGCGGAAAGAAGTTTGAAACTGAACAAGGCTTTTCGGCGATAAAGGATGGCGTAAAACACCATCGAGGTAGTTCGAAGAAAGTCGTCGGTGGTAAGCCAAGTTGGTTAAAAGTGAAGCTTCCAAATGGCAAAGGATACCAGCAAGTTAAATCGAATGTGCGCGGTCACAAGTTGAGTACTGTTTGTGAAGAGTCCAAGTGTCCCAATATAGGAGAGTGCTGGACAGCGGGAACTGCGACCATCATGTTAATGGGATCAGTTTGCACTCGTGCTTGTCGTTTTTGTTCCGTCGATACGGGTAATCCTAAAGGTTGGCTTGATCATGATGAACCAGAGAATTCAGCAGAATCAGTAAGACTAATGGGTTTGAAGTATATCGTTTTTACTTCAGTTGATCGGGATGACCTTGATGATGGTGGGGCGCACCATTATGCCGAATGTGTTAAAGCGGTTAAACGAGTAAATCCACAAACTAATGTGGAGGTTCTGACTCCAGACTTCAAAGGAAATATAAAGGCATTGGAAGAAGTATTGGACTCCGGCATCGTAGTGTTTGCACAAAATATAGAAACAGTGAAACGATTGACTCATCCTGTGCGAGATCCTAGAGCTAGCTATGAAACTACGATGGATTTATTAGCTCATGCGAAAAAATATCGTCCCGATATTTTGACTAAAACAAGTTTGATGCTTGGCCTAGGAGAAACCGAAGATGAGATTCGAGAAACCATGAGAGACTTACGTGCGATTAACCTCGATATTGTAACTTTGGGTCAATATCTCAGACCTACTCCTAATCATTTAGATATTGAGCGGTACGTTACACCGGAAGAATTTGATCGTTACCGACAGTGGGGATTAGAAATGGGATTTAAGGAAGTTGTTTCGGGCCCTTTTGTACGCTCAAGTTACAGAGCAGAAAGAGCGCTCGAAGGCAACAATGCGGGCATCAATAATCAGTAGGCGGTTTGGATGGTTGGGTTTTAGTTACCAATAAAAATAAATAAACTGGTAAAGAGAACAACATGACACAAAGCAAATTAGAAACAGTTGAAAATACAGCCCAAGTATCGCCGCACGATACCGAAAGTGGGCAAGAATATTGTAGTAATTGTGGTGTTACGCTTGCAGGGCTTTATTGTCACAGTTGCGGTCAATCATCCAAGAGTATGATCAAATTTTTTGGTAATGTTGTCAGAGAATTATTGGACGATACTATTGGTTACGATTCCCGTCTCAAACACTCAATTATTCCGTTACTAATCAAACCCGGTCGAATTACTTTAGATTATATAAAAGGTAGACGTTTTTTTTATGTACTGCCGTTTAGGCTTTATCTAATTACTAGCTTGTTATTAATATTGATGATTCAAGGTGTAACGGATACTGATGAGTTGAAGTTTGATAACATCGTTAAAAATAATCAGGATCAAGAGATTGCTGAAGAAGTCGCGAATGAAGTGACCGATGAAATTAATCAAGTGATTAACGAAGTGAATCAAATTGCTGACAATAAAGATAAAGATAAAGATAAAGATAAAGATGGTTTTAATCTCAGAATAAATCCCGCTAACGAAGATTTGATTACTGTAACCAAAGGTAGTGAAAATGCACCGTTAGACCAAAAGGCCATCAACAATTCTAATGATGACGATGATTCGTTAAATTTAGATTGGGATGAGGAAAAACTGCAGTTAAAAGGTTTGGAAAAAATGAAGGAAGGGTGGATTCGCTCATTCTTAGAAGTTATCAATCCCAAAATTAAAATTTGGAAGAATGACCCCGGACCTCTTGTCGATTCATTTTTTGAAGTGCTACCTTATATAATGTTCATTATATTGCCAATATTCGCAATATTTCTGAAATTTTTCTACGCTTTCTCAAGCCGTTATTATATCGAACATTTGATTTTCCTATTGCATAACCATGCATTTATTTACATGGTTTTGATGCTACAGATTATTTCCGGTTTTTCAGCTGAGAAACTAAAAGAACTAGATTCAAGTATTGCTCAAACGGGCGCTGGCGCTCTGGAATTAGTGGTAACCCTTCTAAGTTATTGGATGGTTATTTACGTGTTTCTTGCGATGAAGCGTTTTTATCAACAAGGATGGTTTGTTACTATCGGAAAGTCGTTCTTACTGGGGTTCATTTATTTGATCATGATTTCGTTCGGATTTGTCCTTACCTTAGCTGCTGGTGCTTACCAAGCATAAAGTTATTTACCAACCGGAACATTCATGCAGTCACTCACAGAGGCAATTCTACAAACAATTCAGCAACATGCTGAATGGGCTTGGTTTATTGTCTTTTTGATAGCATTCCTAGAATCGCTCGCCATTATCGGAATACTGGTACCAGGTTGGGTCCTATTGGTTGGCGTGGGAACGATGATTGGAGCCGATGTTTTAGACTTTGCACCAATTGTAATTTCAGCTTATTTGGGAGCTATCATTGGTGAATATTTAAGTTTCTATGTTGGTTTTCACTATCACGAAAAGATACTGGCATGGAAGATCGTCGCTAAACAACAGCGTTTAATTGAGCGGTCAAAGGAATTCTTTGAAAAGCACGGAGCTTGGGGAGTTTTTATCGGCCGTTTTATTGGACCTGTTAGAGCAGTGATTCCTTTGGTGGCTGGGATTTCTGAAATGCCTAAGAGGACTTTTATGTGGGTTAACTTATCCTCTGGTCTCATTTGGGCTCCTTTTTATTTACTACCTGGAATATTGGTAGGGGCAGCTTTTGAACTCGATCAAGATGTTGCTATGACTCTATTGTTTCTATTAGCTGTAATTGGTTGTGTTTTATGGATGGCTGTTAGACAAAGCAAACGTGTTTATCGAATTCATACTCGACAAGAGGCTCGCAACTTGAGTTTTGCAATCACCAATTCCCTGCTCAGCTGGGGAATCTTCATTGTTTGTGTTTCGCTACTGATTAAAAGTAGTTACTTTGATTTCCTAATCAGCATATTAGTTCTATTCTCTCAGCGAATACTTTAAAAAATACAATTAACCATTGCTTCACTTCAAGGTGAGCTAACTATCGAATATCAGGTTAAGCCTGACTTTGCTGTCGCTGAAATTCTTGTAGCGTGAGGGTCAGATAACGTCGAAGCTGTAAAATTACGATCAAAAGTTTCCAAATTTTGTTCTGCGATATCTTGCATTTGAGAAGCTTGATTGGTGCCTAACATACTATTTAATGGGCTTTTTAATCCAGCGCGTTTCTCCATAAATAGTTTAACACTGTGTTCCAAAAATCGGCTCATCATCGCTTGCATCGAATCACCATAAAAACGTACAAACTCTTGCAGTATATCAGCCGACAGAATTGGACTCCCGTTGGATTCTTCTTCCGCTATGAGTTGCATTAAAGTACATCGCGTTAGATCATCTTTTGTTTTTGCATCGATAACTTTGAAATCGCAATAGGACATTACTAACTCTTTAATATCTTGAAGCGTAATGTAGCTACTAATGTGAGTGTCGTATAATCGACGGTTGGGATATTTTTTTATTATTCGTGTTTCTGACGCTTGATTCTCTTGCACGTTGGGCCGGTCCTTTGTGAGTACTTCTTCTTATTGTTTATTTTTTGTTCAGATGAGTGTACCAAGATCTATTGTTGCATTCCAGCATTAATTCCTGACGCTCTTCTCACTAATTAAAGATTACTAACCAGTAAGAAGAGCTTGAATTATTTGATTGTTGATTACCGTGCGTTTTTCAAATCTTCCACTACCGACGGATCGGCGAGTGTTGATATATCTCCGAGTTGATCAAATTCGTTTGAAGCAATTTTTCGCAGAATTCGTCTCATAATTTTACCGGAGCGAGTTTTGGGTAGCCCTGGCGCCCATTGAATAGCTTCTGGTTTAGCTATTGCACCAATTTCACTTCCAACAAACTGCCTTAGTTCTAATTTCAATTCATCACTAGGTGTTTCACCATTCATTAAGGTTACGTACGCATAAATAGCTTCGCCTTTGATTTTATGAGGAAAGCCGACCACCGCTGCTTCAGCAACTTGGGGATGCAGTACTAATGCACTTTCAATTTCAGCAGTACCGAGGCGATGACCTGAAACATTTAAAACATCATCCATACGACCGGTTATCCAAATATAACCATCAGCGTCACGTCTTGCGCCGTCGCCGGTAAAATAATAGCCGGGAAATTGCGAAAAATAAGTATCGAAGAACCGTTGTTGGTCGCCATACACACCACGCATTTGTCCTGGCCAGCTTTGACCTATGGCTAAACTTCCAGACGCTTCTCCGAGTAATTCCTTTCCTTCATTATCCAGAAGCATCGGTTTTATACCGAAAAATGGTTTACTTGCTGCACCGGGTTTTAAATCATGTGCACCGGCTAATGGCGTTATCATTATGCCTCCGGTTTCTGTTTGCCACCAAGTATCAACAATTGGGCATCGGCCTTCACCGACTATGTTGTAATACCATTCCCATGCTTCCGGATTGATTGGTTCTCCAACGGTTCCTAGTAAACGTAAACTCGACCTAGATGTATCCGTAACAGGACTGTTTCCTTGTGCCATTAATGCGCGTAATGCTGTTGGGGCAGTGTAAAAAATAGATACCTTGTGTTCATCAACAACTTGCCAAAAACGCGAAACAGAAGGGTAAGTAGGGACTCCTTCAAACACTAATGTCGTCGCTCCGTTTGCAAGCGGACCGTAAAATATATAGGAGTGGCCGGTAATCCAACCGGCGTCGGCGGTACACCAATAGATATCACCGTCTTTATAATCGAATACATATTTGTGACTCATTGCTGCATAGAGCAGATATCCACCAGAAGTATGCATTACACCTTTAGGTGTGCCTGTTGAACCTGATGTATAGAGAATGAATAGTGGGTCTTCAGCTGACATTGATTCTGGTTTGCAAGTCGCAGCAGCTTTATTCCTTTCTATCTCGTAATCGACATCAATGGATTCATTCCAATTGACTGATCCGTTGGTGCGTTTTACTACAATAACTGAATGAACATTGTGACATTCGCTAATTGCAGCGTCAGTATTTGCCTTTAAAGGAATTTTTTTACCGCCTCGCACGCCTTCGTCTGCGGTGATGACCACTCGACAATCGGAATCGAGAATTCTGGTCTTGAGAGCCTCGGGAGAAAATCCTCCGAATACCACAGAGTGAACTGCGCCGATACGTGCGCAAGCGAGCATTGCATAACCGACTTCCGGTATCATTGGCATATAAATACAGACGCGATCGCCCTTTTTAACACCTCGTTGTTTAAGTACATTAGCAAAACGACAGACTTCATCATGTAATTCTTGATAGGTTATATTACGATGTTGGCCGGGCTCATCACCTTCAAAAATAATGGCCGTTTGATTCGCTTTGGTCGGTAGGTGCCGGTCGATACAGTTGTAAGCAACATTTAATTCAGCACCTTCGAACCATGCTATTTTTGCTTGGTGATAATCGACGTTGCTGACTGTTTCCCATGGTTTGTACCAGTCGATGAATTTCTCTGCTTGCTCAGCCCAATATTTGTCTGGATTGTCGACGGAACGTCGATATTCAGACTGATATCGGCTCCTATCAATGAGTGCATTTTTCGCAAAATCGGGTAGTAGGGGGTGTGAGTTTACATCTGTCATTTTGTTATTCCCATCGAGTCATCATAATGAGAATAACAATATCCAATTATTCGAAGACTGTCCATCGGCTAGTGTTATTTATCACAGACAAGATGTGAGAGAGGGAAGTTGAGAAATAAGTGGCGCAACACTGAATAAATATAGCTGCGTCACTTTTTACCTAAATTTATTCCATTAAAGATTCTTCAGTGACTAAATCGAAACCTTTTACGGAGTTACGTAATTTATCCTCGAAAGCATTGTTTGCGATGATGCTGTCTCTGTGTTTATTAAAAAGCTTGTTGTACTTAGTTATCTTGTTGCCCAGAATTGCCCAAGCTTCTTTTTTAGCAGAGGTTGGCCAATCTTCTAATTCTATCTTTGCCGTTTCAAGTTGCCCTGTCACTATTCCAGACCACGCCATCCACCATTGAGAACCATTCGATTGTTTCGACATTTGGTCGAACTGTTCCGGTGTGAAGGTCGAAAACATCGACATAAACTTCACTGCAGATTTTAGCCCTTTGTAATAGTCCTGCAAGGCGTCTTCATCAAACTTTTCAACTCTGATGGTTTGAGAAGAGCTTTTTACCACGACTCTAGGTTCAGACCTGACGACCACTGGAGCTGGTGCAACGACTACTGGAGCTGGTGCAACAACGACTGCCGCAGGCGCGACCACTACTGGTTGCCCCCAATATCGGCCGTGATATCGGTGGTAGTACAGGCAATCTCTGTAGGCCCGATAACGGTATCGATATCTTCGAATATAATTACAGGTATAACCTGGTCTCCAATAAGTTGGCGCTACACTGACCGGTTTTAAATCTTTTTGCATTGCGGATTTGATATAGGCATCGACTCGAGCGACGTCGCCAGGGTCAAATGGCTGATTCATCACATTGGCATTGAGTTGTCTTTGCATTGCCGCCATTTCATCGTCTTCTTCGCTGGCGAATAAAGCGTTAGAAAAGATCAAGGAAATAGCGCTCACTGCGATCAGTATCGAGAGAGAGCTTTTGATTTTGTTCATAATATTGACGTCCTATGTTAATTAGAAACAGAAATAGAGAATAGTGTAAGTTGTGAAATCTCATCTAATAAGTCTACTTTACCTTTAGGAGAAGATATCACGAAACCGGTTAAATATTGAACCAAAATAAGTCCTGAAATCTCAAAAAGGGATTATCTACCCCTAACTACCATTATCTGACGATTATATCAGTACAAAAATGAGTATAAGATTAAGGCCAAGTAATGCCAACTATGAGTTGGTAAATTATAAAGTTCTAATATAATCGATTAAGTTAAGAAAGCATTCAGCGCCTATCCTTAACGATAAATAAATATCGACGCAGTGAGCAAAGTTAAATATCATCGATATACAAAATAGTCACTGGTATGTACTTTTTTATTGGAGTATTATGCTAAGGAACGACTGAAAAATGACCTATGATGCCGAATAGCCAATTCAAGTTGGTATTTCGATTGTAAAACCGGAGGGAATATAATGTATACGAAGCATTTGAAGAAAGTTTGTTTTTTTCTGATTGCAGCGCTAGGGATTTCGACGCTTGCCATAGCAAGTGAAGAGGATGACGAGATGGCCGCGATGCAGCGGCAATTGAACGCTGAAGTAATGGAAAAACCATTCTCTGTTGCTGATGAAAAAAAGATCGATGCATTCATCCAAGAAGCAATGAAAAAAGACCTGAAGCCAGCAGCGAAAGCCCCGACTTTTTGGAAACCTGGATATACCTGCGCTAGTATTTATCACCGAGGTTGGAATCATTACCGTTCGTGTCGCTATTATCGGCGTTATCACGGGCGATATTGGTATTAGTTGAACCAATTTAATCAGTAAACAATAAAATAGAAGGAAGCTAAAAATGAAAGCAAATTATAAAAATACGTTAAGAGTTGGTTTTATGGGGGCGATGCTGAGCATCTTGTTTGGCTGTGCTGCTACGACTACATTACTTTCTAAGAAAGATCTTGATGTTCAAACAAGAACGAGTACTGCAATTTTCGTCGACCCAGTAGCGAAAAATAAAAGAACGATTTATGTTGATGTCAGAAGCGGTGTGATGGAATTTGACCGGAACGCTTTTAAAACCTTTGTTATAGAGCAGTTTTCAGTACCAGGTAATTCGGGTTATACGATTGTAGATGATCCCGAAGCTGCACAATTTCAAATGAATATTTATGTTTTGAATTTGGAAAAAACCTCTCCGACTGCTGCAGAGCAAGCTCTAGGAAAAGGGTACACTGGGGGAGCTATCGTTGGTGGTGCTGCTCTTGGCGCAATGGCAAATAGTAGCAATCGATATCGAGGCGCGGCGGCTGGAGGTTTACTTCTTGGAGCTGCAGATTTTATCTCTGGCAGTTTAGTTAAAGACATTACATTCATGCTTGTTGCTGATGTGCAAATCAAAGAAAAAGCAAGAAAGGGTGTTTTTGTTCGTAAAGACAGCAAAGTCGATTCAAAAATATCTGATGCTGGTACTAGTCGGCAAACGGTTTCTGAAGTAACTAACAAAAAGGAATATCGTACGCGGATCGTAACGACTGCTAATAAAGCAAACTTAGAACTTTCTGAAGCTCAAGATCTAATGTTCAAGAAAACGGCTTATGCTATGGCTGGATTTTTCTAAAGATAGAATGACTGAGCTGCTTGAGTCTATGATTTCAGCAGCTCTCTTTTCAGTTTTCGAACCTCTCACATCGACTTAGAATTAAATACTAACTTCTATATTATCTAATAACCTTGGTTTTCCGAGCCATGCCGCACATGCGATCAATAGTTCTTTGTCTTCTTTATTGGCATCTTCTAAAGTAGTTTTGTTGCAGATTTCCAAGTAATCGACTTTGAACTTTCGCCGTTTAAGTTGTTCAATTGCTCGTTGCTTTATTCGTTCAAAATTCAGAATTCCATCTTCAATTTCCTTTGCAGAATTTAGCAAAATTTTTCTTAGTGAACTAGCCTCTTCCTTTTGTTGTTCAGTGAGAAATTTATTTCGAGAACTCATTGCGAGTCCGTTTTCTTCCCTAACGATATCTCCACCAATGATTTCGATGGGAAGAAATAGGTCTTTCACCATAGCACTTAGGATGAGGTACTGTTGATAGTCTTTTTTACCAAATACGACCACATCTGGTTGCAGTATGTTAAATAAAATATTAACCACGGTTGCAACCCCTCTGAAATGCTCAGGGCGGCTATAACCACATAGCCTACTAGTCAAGCGATTAACTTCAACACTGGTATTGGTTTTTGTGCCGATGGGATATATTATTTCTTCGGTTGGGGTAAATAAGTAGTCAACACCTAACTCTGTCAGTTTTTTAATATCGTTTTCCAAGGTACGAGGATATTTGTCCAGGTCTTCATTGGCGCCAAACTGCATTGGGTTCACAAAAATGCTACCCACTAAAACGTCGCAGTTTGATTGGGCAAGTTGAAATAAAGAAAGATGACCCTTGTGAAGGTTTCCCATGGTCGGAATCAGGCCAATCCGTTTGCCAGTATTCTTTAAGGCGATCAGTTCTTTTTGAATTAACAGTGGTTGTTGAATAACTTTCATAATTGCTAAATTCTAATTCGCTTTTGGTTTATTCGAAACTGTGTTCTTTGTCGGGAAAGCTGCGACTCTTTACTTCTGAAATGTATTTAAGAATCGCTGCGGATATGGAGGTTACTTTTTCAGAATCGAAAAAATTCTTTACAAATTTAGGTTTAAAATCAGGATTCATTCCTAACATATCTTGTAAAACTAATACCTGTCCACTTGTCTTGTTTCCAGCGCCTATTCCTATGGTAGGAATAGTTAGTTGTTTGGTTATTTTTTCTGCTAAGTCTGACGGTACACATTCTAAAACCAAAAGGCTAGCACCTGCGTTTTCGAGAGCCCTTGCATCTCTGAGGATTTGTGCTGCGGCTTCACTGTCTCTACCTTGAACTTTATAGCCTCCGAGAGCATCGACCGATTGAGGGGTTAATCCTAAATGGGCGCATACCGGGATGCCTCTCTCAGTAAGTTTTTCAATAGCAGGGCACGTCCAGTCTCCGCCTTCTAGCTTTACCATGTTGGCGCCCGCTTGCATGAGCATTGCAGAGTTTGAAAGTGTCTGCTCAACTGTGGCATAGGCCATATAAGGGAGATCGGCAATTAATAAAGACCCATTGTTGGACTGGGCGACACATTTAGTATGGTAAATCATATTTGTCATTGATACTGGTACGGTTGATTGATTACCTTGCATCACCATGCCTAGGGAGTCACCCACTAGGATGATCTCTATTCCAGACTCAGATATTAGTTTTGAGAAACTTGCATCATAGGCCGTTAGTACCGTAATTGGTTCATCCAATTGTTTCAATTCTTGAATACTATGAATTGTCTGTTTTTTCATCGTTACTTCACCATTGAAGGATTAAAATAGTGTCTGCCATTCGAGGTTGTTTCTATTCTATCAAGTAATTGTTTATAATCTTGCTCATTATTAACCAGATCAATACCTGAAGCGTTAACAATTAATAAAGGCGACGCATTATAATAATGAAAAAAGTCGGTATACGCACTAGACAATTGGTTTAGATAATCTTCATTAATCGTATTTTCCATGACAACGCCTCTTTTACGTATTCTTTTAAGCAATATATTCGAGGGAGCCTGGAGGTAAATCACTAAATCCGGTGTAGGCGCATCA
Source organism: Kangiellaceae bacterium (assembly GCA_019090895.1). Lineage (GTDB taxonomy): Bacteria > Pseudomonadota > Gammaproteobacteria > Enterobacterales > Kangiellaceae. Next base: position 7,561 of record JAHRVB010000032.1, on the reverse strand, counting down.
ATTGTCAAATTATTGTAGACCTGTTCATAAAGGTTTAATTCGTCATTGTCTAAAGTCACTCGAGCAAAAAGCCTATCTTTATCCATTAAGAAGTCAGCGATATGGTTGGGTGCGAACATATCACCTTGTCTAAGCTCTTGGAGTTGGCGGGTACGTTGAAAAAGAAAATACAGTTGAGCGGGTAGTGCGCCCGACTTTGGGTCCTGATAAAATTTTTCTAAGAAAGGATTCTCTGAAGCTCCCTCGAGCAGAAGCTCTGAGTGAAGGGATTGTGATAATTTCTTGGCTAGAGTGGTCTTGCCGACACCAATAGGGCCTTCTATCGCTATAAAAGTCTTATTGCTTTCTTGTTTTTCTGTGGTGATGGTTCTAGACCTAGGGGAATCGGTCACAGTCGTTGTATTCCTTGCTGGTTTATTTTTGCTATAAGGGTGTTCAATTGGCTGCCGTCGGGTAACTCAATGTGTTGGGATATTTCGCTTAATGGTATCAAAACGAAGCATCGATTCCTCATATCATAATGAGGAACGGTTAGTCGTTCATTTTGAATCACTCGATTGCCAAATAATAGCAAATCAAGATCTAATGTTCGAGCACCCCATCGTTCTTCTTTCCGAATTCTTCCTTGTTTATTTTCTATCTTTTGTAATTGGTCTAATAATTCAAGTGGTTGTAGTTCAGTGGAAAGCTTCGCAACGGCATTGATATAGTCATCTTGATCCTGAGGTCCAAGCGGTTTGCTGAGGTACAAGCTAGAGCTGTCAACTAACCCAGTGTTAGGTAAATTGGCAAGAGCAGTTAATGCCTGTGACACCTGTTTTTCAGGGGCATTTAAATTTGAACCCAGTCCCACATAGACAATTTCTGACATTATAGTGGCCCTAATCTAACTCGTGGAACGGTTGCCGTTGGCGCGTTTTTGCTTTTGTTTGGTTTTTGATTTATTCGTAGGCTTACGCCGCTTAGGTTTATTGGGACTATGTTCTACTTCGTTCAAAAATTGATTGCGTTGTTCTGCGTTGAGTTCTTGGTAGCGTGTCCACCAGTCGGCTAGCTTATTTAGCTCAGCATCATCTCCTGCTCTTAAACATAAAAAATCATAGGCGGCACGAAACCTGGGGTGTGCTATGAGTGAAAAGACACTCTTTTTTCTTCGATTATGTAGTCGATGCTGAAGCGCCCAAATTTCTTTGGCAACCATTGAAAAGCGTTTGGGTATACCAATGACTTGGCGCTGTTTTTCCATAACCCTAGTCGCCGCTCTTTGGCTTGCTTCATAGGCCGGCATACCTTTACTTTTTAATTCAATGCTTAAACGATTAATCGGTTCCCAAAGTACTACTGCAAACAGAAAGGCGGGCGTCACAGGTAGCTTGTTCGCAATTCTTGAGTCAGTACTTTTGAGAGCTGCTTGGATAAATTGAGAAAAGGCGCTTTTGGGCGCTGCATTATCTTCGAGGCATTGTATGGTATCAGGAAAAAGAAACTTAGCGACTCCAAGTTCGTGAAGCATATTCCAAGTCGATTGAGCGTGGCCTGCAAGTAACATTTTATTGCTCTCATCCCAAAGTCGGGCAGAGGACACGTGGGACAATAGTTCCGCCAATTGTTTAATTGGCTTAGCGGTTTCTTTTTCAATGTCGAGACTGAGTTTACAGGCCAATCGAATCGCTCTTAAAATTCTAACCGGATCCTCTCTATAACGCGCTTCAGGCTCTCCAATTAATCGAAGTTTTCGCGCTGCAAGATCTTCCAATCCATGGGTGTAATCGATAACGCTGAAGTCTTTAACGGTATAATAGAGAGCGTTAATGGTGAAATCTCGGCGAAAGGCGTCTTCCACAATATTGCCGTACACATTATCTCGCATGAGCATCCCGTGATCACTGGTACGGGATAAGTCATTTTTGCTGGATTTCGATTGTGTGGGATTTGGTTGGGAATCATGGTTTGCCCGAAAGGTGGCCACTTCAATGACTTCTCTACCGAACAATATGTGCGCCAAACGAAAGCGTCTACCTATAAGTCGACAGTTACGAAAAACTTTTTGTACTTCTTCAGGAGTTGCGTCAGTTGCGACATCAAAATCTTTAGGCTGTAACCCCAGTAATATATCTCGGACACCACCACCAACTAAGTATGCTTCATAACCTGCTTCGTTTAGTCGATAGAGTACCTTCAAAGCGCTATTGCTTATATTTTTTCGGCTGACAGAATGCGCATCTCTTGACAATACTCGGGCGTTAGCCGAATCTGTTTGAGAGTTTGTTGCGATTTCTTTGGTCACCTTCTTTTTCTTGGGTGACTTAGAAAATAGGCGTTTTAGGATTCCAGGCATTTATTTACGTCGCTAATTTAGTTGGACTTTAAAGGTCACACAAGTATCGTGAAATGCTTCGTACACCTCTTCCGGTGGCTCCTGCGGAAAAGAGTGAATTGCCTGAGTCTCGGTAACAGGCTGCAAGGTCTAAGTGAATCCATCGCTTCTTGTTATAGTCGATAAAACGAGATAAGAATCCAGCCGCATTACTAGCGCCACCGACGCCTCCGCCTGGAGTGGGTTTGCTATTCGCAGTCGTTGCATAGTCTGATGGGCAATTATCTTGGTGGAAAGGTTCCAGAGGCAGGCGCCAAAAAGGGTCGTGTTCTTGTTTTGATATTCGTTCAAATTGTTGCGCAAGGCTATCGTCCATACTGAACATAGCATTGTAATGATCGCCAACAGCAACACAGGCTGCTCCTGTAAGAGTGGCCGCATCGATGACTACCGGTGCGTCAGATTCGTCAGCAAGAATAAGGCCATCGGCGAGAACTAGTCGACCCTCTGCGTCAGTGTTAACCACTTCGACAGTCACTCCATTCTTATATTTTAATATGTCAGCTAGTTTGTATGCATGACCACTGACTAAATTTTCAGCGCAACATAGATAGAGTTTGATTCGCTTTTTCAATCCGTTGGAGATCGCTAGTGCCAAAGCGCCAGTGACTGTAGCCGCCCCGCCCATATCGCTTTTCATATGCAACATACCAACCGAGGACTTTAAACTGTATCCGCCACTATCAAAGGTAATACCTTTGCCTACCAATGCTGCAGCGGGTACTTGATCTTCGGTTCCGGGGGGACAAAAATCAAGCTCTAACAAAGCAGGTTCTCGTTTGCTACCGCGACCGACATTGTAGATACCAACTAATCCAGCTTTATCGAGTGCTTCTCCACTAATGATGTTATAGCTGATCGATTCTGGTGCAATTTGAGTCAGGAATTCACCTGCCTGAGTCGCGAGCTGTACTGGCGATAAGTCTTCAGGAGACAAGTTGATCATTTTCTTGGCCCAGCTGTAACTTTGAATTCGAGCATGTAATTCATCGCTGTCCGTTTCCGTTAATTTGGAAAATTCGACAGTAGGCATTTGTTTGGGAGAACAAACACCTTGCCAAAAATGCCACTGAGCTTCTAAGTCCCAATTACCTGACAGCTTGAATGCGGGAATATTTGATTGGCTAAGTTTTCGGGCTACCTGCTGAATTTTAAGGCGTTCAGTCAAACAATCTTCTTTGCTTGATAAATGGATTGTTGCGCCGGCTTCGTTATAGCTCAATAAACTGTCAGATCCCCAGTGTTTAGCGCCGGGTTGGAAAGATAGTGCTACTTCGAAAGTTTGACTCATAAATGGATCCTTTTAGCTATTAACAGCGGGTATCTTTTAGTAATTTGGACACGGTGAATGGTTAAAGTAGATGCCCCATCTTACCGGTTTTTGTCGATAGATAGTGCTCGTTGTGAGGATTTTTCCCAAATTTCATAGGGACTCGTTCTACCACGTCGATTTTTGCTTCTTGCAGTGCTTTAACTTTCTTAGGATTGTTGGTCATCAACTTAATTTTCTTAATTCCTAACGCCTCTAGAAGTTCGGAAGCGGCTTCAAAAGTGCGTAAATCAGCTTCAAAGCCCAAATTAATATTTGCTTCTACAGTATCTTGCCCTTGATCTTGCAAGGCGTAGGCTTTAATTTTGTTGAATAGCCCTATACCTCTTCCTTCTTGACGCAAATAGATGACTAGACCACGACCTTGCTCAGCAATTTTTTGCAAGGCAGCATCTAATTGTGGGCCGCAATCGCAGCGTAAGCTCGCAAAAGCATCTCCAGTGAGGCACTCGGAGTGAACTCTAACCAGCAAAGGTTCTACTCCGGAGAGATCGCCCATACCAAGCCCAACATGTTCTTTTTTATCTGCGGTTTCCTCCATTGCATACAGAGTGAAATTACCCCATTTGGTTGGCAACTCAGCTTGCAGGGTACTCGAGTTTTTAGTCATTTCAGAATTCATTCTTTGATGTGTCAATTTCCAATCAATAAAGGGTTTTGCTGTTAATCACTCTATTTAGCTGGAATTACAGGAAATTAGCGGGAGAACAGTCAACTATTTATCTATTTTACACATTATACGGTGGAAAGGGTATTCGATATTTTTTAACGCTTTCTTGGCTTTGTTTTAAATTCAAGCACGGTTACAATAGTGGTGATTAAACCAAGAAATAGACCAGCTATTATGGAGACAACTAAAATTAAAGGAATAAATGACTTTCTAATTAGTCTAGTTGTTGTGCTCGTCCTGTCGGGCTGTGTGTCCATCGGTCATCAACCAACATTAGAAGAGGCGTTAGTACCTTCGCCAACATCGAAAAGTAGCATTCTAATATCGGCAGAACTATTGCGTTTGGACGTAGAGCAACTGGTTAAAAAGACCATTGAAATCCACCCCGATGCTTTTTCAGTCATTTCAAAAGCAGAATTTCTAAAGCAAGCTGAAACGATAAAAAATTCGCTCCAATACCCGCTAACAAAAAATGCATTTTTTTTGAGAATAGCGCCGCTACTGACAAAGCTACGCGATATTCATAGTGTGATTCAGCTTCCGAAAGAAATGCCAATGTTAGTTGAATCACTTGAAAATGAATCAACATTGAACCGGTTGTTTCCGCTCGCCGTGCTCTATGAAAAAAACGCTCTCTATGTCGCGGCAGATTTATCAAGTGTACCTCACGTTCCCGTTGGAGCGGTGATTGAAGCGGTAAATGATATGCCCATCGAGTTTCTGTTATCTAAGATGAGACAACTCACCCCCGCCGAGACTGAACCTGGAATTAGGCGTAAAATTCAAATAGATTTCCCCTGGTTGTTGGCAGTTATGGGGTACTCTCAAAAAAATTACCACGTTCGATATAGATGGCAGGAAAAGAGCCACAATGTGGTTATGGTAGGACTCAAGCCGCTGGTTAGCAAAACAGCGAAGGAACAACCCATAGAGGTTGTTGACTTAGTGGCTAATAATGAGAGTCTCAACTCGGAAACCGGCTTAGAGCAGTCTGTTTCTGATGAGCTGGGCTCTGGCGCGATTATTGAGTCTAGTTCGACCAGTTCATTTTATGGTTTCAGTCAACTTAATCAATCGACGGCCCTGTTATGGTTTAACGATTTTAATGAAGACCCGATTAAATTTGAAGAATTCGTCGAACTGCGGTTTGCGGAATACCGAAACGAAGGGATAGAAAACCTAATCATCGACGTTCGATATAATGATGGTGGGTTATCTCATAATATCAAGAAACTACTGAGCTATTTGACCTCCCAGCCCATAAGCTGGAGTGAGTTTGGGGAAATCAAAGTCAGTGAACCACTGAGAGAGCTCCATCAACAGAAAACCAAGCAGCGCAGGAAGAGCAAGTTCAGTTGGGGGATACACTGGCTACCGCTGGAATGGACCGATATGCTTCAATACGAGTTATCTTGGAGCGCCGTGGGGGAAAGCGTTAGAGTTAATTTCGAACCAATAGAGCCGACAGATTTCGAGCCACCGACCAATATTAAGATTCTAAGTAATGGATTTTGTTTTTCAGCTTGTGCTGCTTTTATCGCCGCCGTTAATAAAAATCAATTGGCAGAAGTGATTGGCGAAACTGCCGGAAGCATCGCAAAGGTTCAGTACGTCTATCCCATAGAAACTCAACTAGAGCACAGTAAATTGTTATTGTTATTGCCAACGACAAAAGTGTTTTTTGACGCCGCTAAGGTTCCACGAAATCAGGCTCTAAGTAGTCGCCATGAATTGGTTAGTCCTAAAATAGCTGTAGAACGGACTGCAGAGCAAATTATTAACCGACAAGACGCCATTCTCAATACCGCTCTTCAGAGGTCTCGAGTATTGCCACAATAGAAATACGATACGAATGTTGGGGTAAATCTAGGCAAATGAATCTGATTAAAGCTATGATTAATATATGTCAATAGATAGAGGGGTGCAGTATGGCAAAGTGGGTAACAGAAGAGTTGGAAAACCTTTTACATCAAATTAACGAAGTACCGTTTACTGATAACAGAGAACATCAGCAATTAAGCATTTTAATGAATGGTTTTGCCCAATTAAACAATCAAGTAATGGATAGGGCGGCGACCAAAACTCGAAAAGAGTTTCGTGGATGGAGCCTAGAAGAGAGCGCTGCTGACAAGACGGATGCTTCTGAGGAAGATAGTACCGGTGATGAATTGACAAGGTTAAGACCAATTCGATAAATAAGTAATTAATTCAAAGGTTTGGCTGTAAAGATTGGATCATTAATGGTTCTTTAGAAATAAAGTCTAACTTTTCTGCTTTGACTTGCCTGTATAAAAAGCAAACAAAATCGCTTTTCCGCCCCCAGAAATATAGCTCTTTCGCGCCCGCCAGTGCTATAATCCGCGCCCTAAAATTTCTTTCTTTTATTTATTTAAGTTTCCTGCGGTTTTATGAGCAAAAAATTATTTATCAAAACTTGGGGATGCCAGATGAATGACTATGATTCATCACGAATGGCTGATCTCCTTAATCAAACTCACGACTATGAAATTACAGACGATCCTAAGTCTGCGGATTTATTGGTGTTAAATACTTGTTCTATAAGAGAAAAAGCCCAAGAAAAGGTGTTCTCAAAATTAGGAGAATGGAAGAACTTTAAAAAAGACAAGCCAGACTTAATGATCGCAGTTGGTGGTTGTGTGGCTAGTCAAGAGGGCAAAGCGATTCGCTCGCGAGCCCCATACGTCGATATGGTCTTCGGCCCGCAAACACTTCATCGATTACCGACAATGATTAATGAAGTGACGAAAGACAGTAAGCCGGTTATCGATACATCCTTTCCAGAAATAGAAAAATTTGACGTCCTTCCTGCTCAAAAAGTCAATGGCGTTACTGCATTCGTTTCCATCATGGAAGGTTGCAGTAAGTACTGTACTTTTTGTGTTGTTCCTTACACTCGCGGCGAAGAAGTGAGCCGGCCCTTTGATGATGTGATTGCAGAAGTCGTTGCGGTGGCGGAAAAAGGCGTCAGAGAGGTCAATTTATTAGGTCAAAATGTCAATGCTTACCGAGGTAAAACGCATGATGGTGGTGAGGCAGACTTGGCTGACTTAATCGAGTTGATTGCCGCTATTGATGGCATTGACAGAATTCGATTTACCACCTCTCATCCAGTAGAGTTTTCTCAAAGCCTTATTGATGTATATGCAAAGGTGCCGGAATTAGT
>JAHRVB010000031.1 GCA_019090895.1 Kangiellaceae bacterium | reverse complement strand
TGGTTAAACGGTGAATTGAAATCGGACTCCGGGAAATAATTGTCAGCCTAAAGACTGACCTACCTCGATCGAGTCTTGCTGTAGGTCAGTCTTCAGGCCGACACTGAGTTCAAAGGTATGTACTTTAGCTTTGGTTTTATTACCGAGCATCGTTGTCAACCTAAAGACTGACCTACCTCGATCGAGTGTTGCTGTAGGTCGGTCTTCAGGCCTACACTGAGCTTAAAGGTATGTACTGTCGCTTCATTTAACTCTAAGCATTATTGTCTGCCTAAAGAAGAACTAATTGAATTATCATTGATTCTAATTTAATCTTCTTGCGTCGATTCGTTCCTGAATTCACGGTTAACGGCCTAGCGTTTTACAATCTACCTAGTTTCTAACGAGGATAATAAGAGCATGTTTAGTCATATTATGATTGGTGCAAATGATGTACAAGAATCAAAAGATTTTTATGATGCGATTTTGGGCACCATGGGTCATAAACCCGGTGTTATCGATGAAAAAGGTCGATGTTTCTATTTTACCAAAAAAGGTATTTTCGCGTTGAGTAAACCTATCGATGGGGAATCAGCGTGTCATGGAAATGGTTCTACAATTGGTTTTTCGGCCGAGAACCCAGCAATGGCTGATGAATGGCATGCCGCTGGTATTGCTAATGGTGGGACTCCTTGTGAAGATCCACCTGGATTGCGGACAGGTAATTTTGGATCGCTTTATCTTGCTTATTTACGTGATCCTTCGGGCAATAAAGTTTGTGCGCTTTACCGGCCGCGAGAAGAACAGGATTAAATCTGCTGCTTGGGAGTGAATCAACAATTTAAGTTTATTGTCAGCCTAAAGACTGGCCTACCTCGCCCGAGTTTTGTTGTAGGTCGGTCTTCAGGCCGACACTGAGTTCAAAGGTATACTCAGCTGTATTGATTTTCTTACCAAGCATCATTGTCAGCCTAAAGGCTGATCTACATCGCTCGAGTTTTGTTGTAGGTAGGTCTTTAGGCTGACAAGGCTGATTAGCAAAGGATTTGATTTGTTGTCGATTGAAACAAACGAAATAATGGGGTAAAAAATATGAGAGCAAGTTCGCGTTTGTTAAGCCTAGAAAAAATAGCATTCTTATCCATTGTAATCATCTTCTCTATTTGTACGGTTAAAGCAGAAACCTATCAATCCCTCACCCAGCTCCATAAACAATGGAGAGAATTCGAACAGCCACCTTTATTTGAAGGTGCGCCCGATTACCGAAGCAAAACCTTCGATAGTCGCTATCAACAATTCGAAGCTATTAGAAACCAGCTAGTCAACATTAAAACTGATCAATGGTCGATCCCCAATAAAGTTGACTGGTATATTCTGTGGGCAGAATTAAATGGTTATGAATTCAATTATAAAATACTGAAACCATGGCAAAGAGATCCCGCATTCTATAAATCAGTTTGGAGCTATCGAAGTGATGTACCGGCACATGAGGGTCCGACTCATCACGGTGTGACCGAGTTATGGACTTATCAATTTCCATTGAGTTCGACCGAGCAGCAGCGGCTCATTTTTGATTTGCAAAAAATCGCTCCGCTGAATCTTCAAGCTAGAATGAATTTGACGGGCAATGCCGCAGAACTATGGATTGCGGGGATTCGCGATATTCGTCAACAGACGAAAGCGCTCATCGAACTGCATAAGAAATTGAAGCCATTATCAAACGCAAAATTGAATAAAGTAGTCAAACAAGCGATTAGGTCGACCAAAAATTTCGCCAAATGGCTAGAAGTGCAAGGAAAACTTAAAGACGGACCGTCAGGAATTGGCAAGGAGCAATATACTTGGTATATCAACAATGTTCACTTAGTGCCGCTCGATTGGAAGGACGAAGTCAGGTTATTAAAAAGAGAACTGGATCGTTCTTGGTCTTCATTAAAATTAGAAGAACATCGTAATCGAAAATTACCACAACTAAAAGCGGCGACAAATCAAGCAGAATACGATGTCCTAAAGAAACGATCGGAAGCTAACTTTATCCAATTTCTCGATGAGCAAGATATCGTCACTGTTGCTGATTATTTTAAGCCGGCTTTGGCCGGACACTTAGGAGACTTCGTTCCTGCTGAAAAGCGTAATTTCTTTCTTATAGGAGCCCACCTAGACCCCACTCCGCTTTACTCACACTTTTATCATTGGTTTGAACTAGCTCGAATGAAGTATGAACCTAACCAGAGTCCATTACGTCGAACTGCACTTCTATACAATATTTTCGATAGTCGAAATGAGGGAACCGCGACAGCAGTAGAAGAAATGTTTATGCAAGCGGGTTTGTATGATGACAATCCCAGAGTCCGTGAAATAGTGTGGATTATGATTGCTCAGCGCGCAGCACGAGGATTGGGTTCGCTTTATGCGCATGCCAATGAAATGACGATGGAACAAGCCGGTCAAATTCATGCAGATAATACACCGCGAGGTTGGATGAAAGTAGAGCCCGAGTTGTTAATCTTTGAGCAGCATTTGTATATGCGGCAACCAGGATATGGAAGCAGTTATGTTACCGGAAAGTATTTGTTAGAAAGAACTATGGCAGACTTTGCTATTCAATTGGAAAAACGAGGACAAACTTTTCGTATAAAAGATTTCTTCGATCGACTGAATTCGATTGGCAATATTCCAATTGCTTTGAGCCGCTGGCAAATGACTGGACTGGATGACGAAATTAAGTTAATTCATAAGAACTTTAAACCTTTGTAGATTGGTCTTTAATAATCATTGAAGAACTCTGAATCCTATTGTAAAAGATAACGAGAACGATTCAGGACAGGTGCGGTTTTGAGCGCATTAATTATCTGCCTAGTTCGAAACTGAATATTTTTACTTTCTCATCCTACCTGATAAAAGGACAATAGACCTGAATCGTAAAATCCGTTACATTGTGCGGTGGTTATCTATTAATCACTGACTGTAAAAGTTGTATAGTCGACTTTCGAAAAATTAATTTTTTATTTGGGGGCTCAACAATGGAAATATTCCGCTCTTTTCGGTTAGCATTCGTATTGCTGTACGTAGGACTTGTCGGATGCTCAGATAATTCCCAACATGTTTCTGCTGCAGAAAATTCGGAATCCGTGCAACCTACTGATTTAAATGTAATAAATTCGACTTCCTTCCAACAATACTCAGCGGCCAATTTTTTTAAAACAACCACCGTATTTGGTTCATCCATTAATCATGCAGGAACTGCGGTTTTGGTGACGAGCGATGAGACAGGTGTCTTTAATGCTTTTAAGTATCCATTGGATGGAACGTCTAAAACTCAATTAACTCATTCTAAAAGCGATACCAATTACGCAGTCAGTTGGTTTCCAAAAGACGAACGTATTTTGTATACTGCCGATCAAGGGGGTAATGAGCTAAATCACCTGTATGTCCGTGAGCAAGACGGCAGTGCGAAAGACTTGACGCCAGGAAAAAATTTGAAAGCTAGGTTCGTCGGTTGGCTAAATGATGGGAGTGGATTCTTTTTAGTAACCAACGAGCGAGATCCGAAAAGTTTTGATCTCTATCGCTACTCTATTAATGACTACCAGCGAGAGATGGTTTATCAAAATAACGAAAATTTATCTATCGGTGATGTTAGTCCTAATGGTCGTTGGTTAAGTCTAAACAAAAATGAAACCAATGCGGATTCAAATTTATACCTTGTGGACTTACAAAGTAGAGAGAAAAAACCACTGTTAATAACTCAACATACTGGTGATATTAGCTTTGAGACCTATACTTTCTCTCCAGACAGTTCCCAGTTAATTTTTGCCACTAACGAGCATGGCGAATTTAATCAAGCATGGAGCTTGAACCTAAAAGACAAATCTCGGTCAATGTTTTACCAGGCGAACTGGGATGTTGCCTTTGTCTATTTTTCTGACGATGGAAAATACCGGGTGGCTGGTATTAATGACGACGGTAAAACACGAGTTGATATCGCCGAAGTAGCAACAGGAAAAAATATCTCTTTGCCCGAGCTTCCTCAAGGCGATTTAAGGGGTGTTAATTTCTCCTCAGATAGTAAGAAGATGGTTTTTTATATTAACTCGGATACCTCTCCTTCTAACCTTTTTAGCTATCAACTCGGGTCTTCCTCTGTAGAAAGACTGACGAACACCCTGAGCCCGAAAATCGATGAATCTCACTTGGTTGAGAGTGATGTAAGAAGATTCAAGAGTTTTGATGAACTAGAAATTCCTGGGATTTTGTATAAGCCAAAAATGGCAACTGCTGAAGCAAAAGTTCCGGCGCTAGTATGGGTTCATGGTGGTCCAGGTGGTCAATCAAGAAAAGGTTATCGCGCTGCCATTCAACATTTAGTCAACCAAGGTTATGCCATTTTCGCAGTTAATAACCGTGGCTCATCTGGATACGGTAAAACGTTTTTTCATCTCGACGATAAAAAACACGGAGAAGACGACCTGCAAGATATTGTTTATGGCAAAAAGTATCTACAGACTTTAAGTTGGATCGATGCGGATAAAATTGGAATTATCGGAGGTAGCTATGGTGGTTACATGACCATGGCAGGAATGGCCTTTACAGATGAATTTAAAGTAGGGATCGATATTTTTGGTGTTACCAATTGGCAACGTACTCTAAAGAGTATTCCACCTTGGTGGGAAGCATTCAAAAAAGCACTCTATGATGAAATGGGTGATCCAGCCACTGATGCCGATAGACACTATGCAATCTCACCTTTGTTTCATGCGGATAAAATCAAGAATCCAGTCTTAATCGTTCAAGGTGCTAACGATCCGCGAGTACTTCAAGTTGAAAGCGATGAAATGGTAGCGGCAATTCGAAAGAATAATGTCACCGTTGAATACGTCTTGTTTGAAGATGAAGGGCATGGATTTAGGAAAAAAGTAAATCGAATTGCAGCTTCTGAAGCTTATCAAAAATTTCTTGCATTGCATTTGAGATAAATTGATTAGCCGCAATATTGAGAAAGGAATTAATTGAGCAATATTGAAATCGTGTCGCGCTATAATAATGTGCCATGACTTTCATTTCCACTTCTCACACAGTATTTTTGCTTAATTTTTCCACTTAATATTACAGCCGATACTAGGCTTTTGCTCTAGTCTGATGGGCTCTTCTAAAAGTAATGCTTCAATAGCCGTTCGCACGTCTGTACCCGTTGTAGGTTGTTGATTACCCGGTCTTGAATCATCAAATTGTCCTCGATACACACAGGACATGTTCTTATCGAATAGGAAAAAGTCCGGTGTACAGACAGCCTTATAAGCCTTGGCTATCATTTGTGTCTCGTCAAAAAGATAAGGAAATGATTGATAGACAGAGCCTGCTTTTATCGCCATTTTGTCCGGAGTATCTTGGCTATAGGTTTCAGCATCATTGGAACTTATGGCAATGATATTGATAGTACTATTTTTGTAATAACTTCCAAGTTGTGACAGCGCTTGTTCAATATGAATGACAAAGGGGCAATGATTGCAAATAAACATCACTAAAGTTCCATCTTTTCCGCGTAAGTCGTTCAACGACTTAATTTCGCCTGTAAGCGGCTCCATTAATTTAAAATTGGGTGCAATACTCCCCAATGGAAGCATTGCCGAAGATGTTAGTGCCATTTTAATTACCTCTTTGTTTTAACGATTAATAGTCTCACAGTTGTTTAAGTATTTCTGCAGGTTCTAACCGTTTATGATAGTCGGCATCAACAAAGTGATATGCAACTGTACCGTCTTGATTGATGACATAAGTTGCCGGCATCGGTAGTTTGAAAGTATCTTCGCCATTATGAGCAGCAACATCTAACCCAAATTTTAAATAAATTGGGCGTAATCGTTCGTCCAATTCAAATTCGAGACCATATTGCTCGGCAACTTTATTACCTTCATCAAACAGAATATCAAACCCTAGATCATTTTTGTCGTGAGTGAGACTGGCGTAGTCAGGTGTTTCAGGTGACACGGCTATTAATGTCGCTCCAGCCTTTTCCATTGCTGGCAGTACTTGTTGTAAACTCGCGAGTTCAAGGTTGCAATACGGGCACCAACCACCTCTATAAAAACTTAGTACAACTTTACCCTTTGTTAGTAATTCTTCAAGTTGTATCGTTTGCCCGGTATGGCTTTTAAGAGAAAAATCGATTGATTTATCATTTGTTTTTAAACTGTTATCTGCAATTCCAGACTCGATTAACGCTTGCGACACCGTGTTCATCACTTCAAGTACCTCTTTGGGCGCCTCGCTTTCAAAACCTTCTTTGAAATTACTAATCTTTGTAGATAATTGACTCATGATTATTTTTCCTTTATTAGTTTAGCTGGGGGAATAATTAGTTATTGAATGATCGTTCAAATAAATAATAGGTGAATTTGAACGATCATTCAACTAAAATAATCAGATTGACTAAAAACTCGCTAAATATCAGCTAAAGAGAGAGGGAGAAAGTTATGGCTCGACCTGCACAGTACAATCCAGAGGATGTCATTCAATCAGCAACTCAGGTTTTTTGGGATAAAGGTTACGCTTCAACTAGCATGGCTGAGCTGATTCAAGCGACAGGGCTTAAACCGGGTAGTATTTATGCCGGATTTGGTTCTAAACAGGCATTATTTGAGGCTTCGATTGATTATTACGCCAAAAAAGGTCTCGAAGAATTAGAGTTATTACTTAGTGAAGGAACAGATTATTTGGGTAATATTCGTAGTACCTTTAGTCGTTTTATTGAAATAGGTGCACAAAACCAGCCGTCGGGATGTTTTTTGGTTAATTCTTTGGTCGAGCTCGCTCCACACGATAAAGAAATTCAAAAGCGGTTAAAAGAGCACACATCTAAAGTAGAGCAGGCATTTAAAGTTGCATTGACCGCTGCCAAAGAGTCTGGTCAGATTACAAGTAATAGCGATATCAGCGAAATTGCAAAAAAGATAATGGTGAACTTATGGGGAATCCGGGTTGCTCAACGAACAGGATTAACCAATCAAGAAATTGAGAACTTTAAAAAGTACTATCGGGATATCGTTTAGCTAATCAAACTTCCGCTACTTAATTTGAACGTCTCATTTAGATAGCTCTCAGAGAGAAATAGCCCGTTAGAGAATAATACCACCAAGTTAGATTGTCATAACAGAACAGTTAACTGGCGACTTCAATGAGTTTGTTTCTTTTTGAGAAGAGCAATATACTAACAAGTTTATAGTGCTATCTATTGTTCAGAATCGGTAAAGATAAAGGAGTATCAACTATTTCAATAATACAAAACCTCAAAATCTTAGCTTTCCCTTTTGTTGCAGCCCTCCTAATTTCTGTTGTTGCTTATCTTATTCTTAATAAACACAATGAAAATTACCAATTTGCAATAGATTCCTATCAATCTGAAATATTAAAATACCAAAACAAGCAAGGCTGGATCGATGATCTAGTTAAATTAAGGAAGGAATTTGTTAATCTAGATATGTATTTGGAAGAATCAATTACTATAAATGATAGATTCTTGAGTTTACTAGATTCAATTATCTCCAATTTATCCTCGGATATAGGCTTTAGAGAGCTAGAAATAAACAATGAGATTGCTCAATTAACTGTCGGCGTGAATAGTCGAAAGCAACTTACAGACTATTGCAGAGCCTTGAGAAGACTTGAGTTTAGTTGCTCTTTTTCTAAATTAGAGAAAAACAACTTTAAAATAGAAGTCGCATTCGGAGAAATCCAGTGACGTTTTTTGATGAGAAATATCTATCGAGCAAGCAAGGACAAATAGCTATTTTTACCGGTACATTGTTCTTTATAGTGTACTTTTTATTATTCGATATGTATGTTCAGAATCAGGCATTATTGATGGGCGTCAATTCCTCACGGCAAATGCTTATGAATGTTAAATCTAGAGAGAGCAACAAAGAACCTTATAGTCGTCAGATTGCAATACTAGAAGACAGCCGAAAAGTCTATTTAAATTTCTTAGGCTTACGAAGTTACCAAGAAAATAGAGAGATTTTAAACAAAATCATTAAGGACGAAAACCTAAGTCATATAGAGAATACTAAAGTCGATCAATTAACCTATCGTCGGTTTACAGCTTTTCAAATAGGTGATCTTAAAAAGACAAGGGCTTTGCTAAGCCACTTGTTAATAAATCGAACTGATCCCTGGCTCGTTATCGAGCCTAGAACTTTTCGCATGATTAAAGACCGCGAGTCATTCGAGTCGTCTTTCACATTTGATACGGTTGGGTATAGTAATGAAGAATAAATGGCCACTAATGTTATTATGCCTAGTCTTAATAGCTGGCATTGGCTATTACCTAAAAGTTGAATCAAAAGAAGAATATTTAGTACGAATGGAGGAATATGATAACCGCAATGAGGTTATCTATCGTATTGAACCAATGCCAAATGTATTTGTTGCCGAGAAGTTTGTATTGGGAAATTGGGATGCACTAAGACCTATGTCCCAGAAAAAGGAAAAAACAAAGTCACTAGAAATCGAGAGATAGAAAATATTTTCGTTTTAAATAAGGTATTTAGAACGATACAATTATTACAAGTTTGTAAAGGGAATTAAAATGTTAAAAACGCTCGGAATTAAATTATTAATAACGTCATTTTTAGTTAGCTTACTCGCATGCAACAACAATGAAGGACAACTTGACGGAACATGGGTTTCTAGTAAAAGTAAAACGCTAGAGAAGGTCAAGAATACGATGAATCTAAGTGAGCGTCACCAGTCGATTCTAGGTAACATGATCGGGAAAATGAAGCACACCATTAAGGATGACAAGTGGGAGTCAGAGCACGGCGGAATAATAACTGAATCTAATTTCAAGATTCAGGCAATCGAGAATGATTGCTATGATGTTGTGATCAATAACATTAAGAATGTTAGAGCATGCTTAATAGAAGACGAATTACTTTTGCCATCTGGAATTGATAATGTTCTAGAGGTATTTATCAGAAGCCCCGACTAATCATTAGGCCGATTAGCGATGGTTCCTAGCGCTTTCTGATAAAATCAAAAATAATTCTAAGTCCTTCTGTAAGCATCTCAGAACTCATGCCAGCAAACCCTAAGCGAATAAATCGGTCTTGGTTATTTTCTTGTTCCAAATGAAATTGATGTTCGGTTTGCAGAAATATACCTTGGGTTGTCGCAAATTCCTCTAACGCTTTTGCTGATCTTCCAACGTCCAACCAGATTGCCATGCCACCAGCGGGAATATGATAATTGAGTTCAAAACCTTTGTTTTGATATTCCTTTAACTGTTGAATTAAAAAATCTCGTCGTCGTTGATAGAGCTTGGTCATTTTCCTTAAGTGCCGTTCAAACCCGCCCTCTTTCATCCAATAAGCAATCGCTTCTTGAATCAGTGGGTTTGATTTATGATTTATAACACTACGATAATTGATCATTGCAGTAAATAGAGATTCATCCACCGCCATGCAACCAATGCGACAACCAGGAAACATTATTTTAGAAAAGGACGCGAGGTAAATCACCAAACCTTGTGGGTCATCTGCTGCCATGGGTGCCAATGGTTGACTGTTGAAGTGAAACTCATGGTCGTAATCATCTTCAACGATTGCTACATTGTATTTTGCGGCCAAAGCATAAATTTGCATGCGCTTGTCGAGTGGTAATGTAATCGTGGTTGGATACTGATGCAGTGGTGTGAGGTAGATTAACTTTACAGTTCGACCCGAGATTAATTTTTCTAAATGTTGAACGTCAATGCCTTCCGAATTTTGTTGCATAGCCACTAGCTTTGCTCCAGTGGTTCTAAACGCCTGCCACGCTGGCCGATAACCTAACGATTCAACCGCTACACAATCACCTGGCTTTAGTAGCACTTGCGAAATTAGGTAAAGCGCTTCTTGTGTGCCATTAACTGCGATTAGTTTCTTGTTAGTGATAGAGCGTACTCGACGTAAATAAAGGCCTACCTGCTCTAAAAAATCGGTGGTGCCTTCCTTCTTGCCGTAGGTAAAATCTTCAATCTTCGGTCTTGCGAGACTCTGAGAAAGACACTGTTTAAATTCCTTGAACGGGAACAACGATATGTCTGGCATACCACCAGAAAAATTGTAACGATGTTCATGGGCTGGTTTGCAACTTGCGTTAAACGAGAGCTGGTTGTTGATTTTCCATATAAAGCTTTTTTGAGCAGCCAGTTTGGTTGATTGATCAAGGCTTTGCTCCACTGGCAGAAATTTTGCAACTTGATAGCCTTTTCGCTCAGCCGATTCCAGCCAACCTTGAGCGATTAACTCCTGTAGCGCCGCCATAACCGTGTGGCGATTAACCTCAAACTGTTCAGCTAATCTTCTGGCGGATGGCAAATTTTCGTTGGGCTTGAGCTGACCATTGCTGATGGCCGCCCGAATAGCACTCGCAATCCGAAGGTAAACCGGTTTAATCGTTGGCTCGAGTATGATTGTGAGCTCTTTCATCTGGTCTAGTCGTTATATCAGATCTGGTTATTCTAAATATACCAGAAACTGTTCAAAATAGGCCATCTATCGAGCTATCGGAACTAAATCATGTTGACGGAGCAAACCGCATTTAACCCCCAGCCAGTGCTATTGGAAAGAGATGCTGTCACTTTACGGCCACTTAAATTGTCCGATGCGAGCGGTTTTTTTAAGGCTGGAAACTTCGCTGAACTTTGGCGTTGGGTGGTGCCAAACCATTGTAGTTCTATTGAAGCGACGGAAAAATGGATTGAACAATCACTTACTGAGCAACAAGAAGGCAATCATATCCCCTTCGTGATCATTGATAATCAATCCAATACTATTATCGGATCGACAAGATATTGTTCTATTCGAAAGAATGACCGAGGCATCGAAATTGGATTCACTTTCATTACACCGCAGTTTCAACAAACCCATGTGAATACAATGGCAAAATTTATGTTGCTAGAAAATGCATTTGAGAAACTGGGCGCGGTAAGAGTGGAATTCAAAACCAATGAGAAAAATAACAAATCGAGAAATGCGATTGGTCGCATTGGTGCAACTTTTGAAGGTGTCTTAAGAAATCATCGAATCTTACCCGATGGTGATTTACGAAATACCGCGATATTTAGTATTACTGACCAAGAATGGCCAGATGTAAAACGGTCTTTGCAACAGACCATGATTCGATCGAATTAAGAGTAATCAACATGCACATACCTAACCAGCTAAAAATGGAACCGGACAACTCTGCGACTCAATTTATTCATGATAATGGATTTGGTGTGCTTATTTCTGAACGCCTAGAAGGCACTCATTTACCTTTTTTACTCGACGACAATCGAGGTGATAATGGAACACTGTTTAGTCATATCTCAAGAGTGAATCCTCATTGGAAGTCGTTGAATGGAAAACCCGTTATGATTATTTTTAACGGACCGCATAGTTATATTTCACCCACATGGTACGCCAAAGGGCCGGCCGTTCCCACCTGGAACTATGCAGCGGTTCATGTGTATGGTGTTTTTGAAATGCTACCTGATGAACAAACCCCTCAAGTTGTTCAAGATACGGTCAAAAAATATGAACCCGATTTACTCGCTAATTCAAACGTTATGCCAGCGGCATATCAACAGAAATTAGTTAAGGCGATAGTCTCTTTTAAAGTTTCTATTTTAAAAGTAGAAGCTAAACACAAACTTGGTCAACAACGTCGTAAAGATGATCAAATAGGCGTCTATCGAGCGCTTCAATCTTCTAATGATCACGACGCTAACGGATTGGCAAAGTATATGTTGAATTGTGGTGTTGGCTTAGGCGAAAACTAACGGGTATTTTTAACGATCGACTTATCTATCTTAAACAAAGGGGATATACAATTTGGAAATGTACACTGTGTTCACATTTTTTATGATCGTTTCCTTAATGGTCATGTCTCCAGGACCCAACGGCGCGTTGCTTCTGAAAACAGTGCCTGCTTCAGGAAAGAAACACGGTTACTGGAATGTAGTTGGTATTGTAACCGCATTCTATCTACATGGGACGATATCTGTTTTGGGATTGTCAGCTATTATCGTCTCCTCGGCACACTTGTATTTCGCGGTTAAGCTCATTGGTGCGTTGTACTTAGCCTATCTTGGCATTAATGCTCTTATTTCTGCTTTAAGAAGAACTGGTATATCCTCAGGTTCAACAAGTGTTAAAGTGCTGGTAACCGAAAAGAGTTTAGTGACTAGCTTTTTCGAAGGATTACTAACTAATTTACTGAATCCAAAAGTATCAATTTTCTATCTAGCTGCATTTCCACAGTTCATTGATTTTCAACAGGGAGCGATTGCCGTTTCTTATGGGCTTATTACTATTCATGCCGTGTTTTCTGCTGTATGGTTTTCATCTTTGGTCCTGCTGATTGGTCGGTCAACAAGTTTTCTAAAATCAAAACAATTTAGTACCGTTTTGCAATCCGCAACTGGTACTTTGTTACTCTGGTTTAGTTATCAATTAGCTAAAGCTAAATAATAGTGATCGGTCTTTGGGCCGACACTGAGCTCAAAGGTATGTGAAATAGTTAAGGTTTTAAACTCGAACATCGAGTCAGCCTAAAGACTGACCTACACGGGATCGCGGTTAAAATGTAGGTCGGTCTTCAGGCCGACGCTGAGCTCAGAGGTATGCAAGAACGCTGAGATTTTAAACTCGAACATCGCTGTCAGCCTAAAGACTGACCTACACGAGATCGAGTTTAAAATGTAGGTCGG
>JAHRVB010000002.1 GCA_019090895.1 Kangiellaceae bacterium | reverse complement strand
CCTCTTCAAAAGGTATGATTCGGTTGTTAAAGGCCCTTAAGAATAACGGCATTATGATGATTCTGCCTGATCAAGCCCCTCGACTTGGTGCAGGAATATACACTCCGTTCTTTGGTCACCCAGCATACACTATGACCTTATTGCACAAGTTCATCAACAAAACGGATGCAACTTTATTATTTGGTTATTGCCTTCGCTCGGACCATCAAGCTGGGTTCGAAATATCGATAGAGCAGGCAGAATTTGGCTATAAAGATGTGATAGTTGAGGAATTTAATCACCGGCTCAATCATCGCCTGGAAAAATTATAGAGCAAACCCCCGAACAGTACTTATGGAGCTATAAACGATTTAAACGTCAGCCAGCAGGCAGCGAACTTTATCTGGATGAAATTAGGCGTCGTGAGAAAAGAGAAAAAGCTATTTGATCATTCTTAGTAAGGCCAACCATCGCCATAATCGAAGAATGTCTGCTAACGCGGCTGCGACATAGGTCAAAGCGCAGGCACGCAGAATTTGATTTATCGCTGGATAGTATTCCTCAGGTACATAATTTCCTTTTGATAAGATAGGTAGCGCCTTATTAAAACTGGCATCCCACTCTTCTGGCAAAATCGCCAAATAAATAAACACCGAAGAAAGCATCGTCATTAATCCGAGCCCTAACATTAACCCTGCGACATGGGGAATCTTTAGCATCACGCCAACCAAAGGTATTGCCATCATACAACTCACGCCAATTTTCTGCAGTGAATGTGCTTTACTCAAATATCGTTTGCGCAATTGACTGACTGGTTCATTACGATTAAATTGAATCGCATGGCCGACTTCATGAGCTGCCACTGCCACAGCAGTCAAAGACTTACCATTTAAATAATTGGGACTCAATCGAACAATATTTTGCTGTGGGTCATAGTGATCACCGCCCGGTTCAGCAGCTTCGACTTGTACTTGTTGCAAGTCGAATTGATCCAGTAAATGTCTTGCTAATTCTCCACCAGTTCCCGGCATTTTAGCCCTCGGAATTGCGTGTTTTTTTAGCACATACTTTACCCACCATTGAGGTGCGACAATTAATAGTACCAAAACAATTGCAAATACCGCCCAAATCACTTGATGACTCCTTTACTCGATTACGCAATTACTACACACCTCGCCCTAGCACCTTGTCGCTTAGTTTAATCGTTATCGATCAGGACCTTGAGCGTCAGGCGCGGCTCGGAATTCAATGGCTACTTTATCACAAGTTTTAGCCCCGCTACTCGCTGCGGGCCACATTCTAACATCGGAACTATTTCTAGTTTCGGTAACAAGTGTGACAAATTTACTAGAAGCCCCATAATAGGCCGTAATGGTTTATGATGGGTCCACGGTGGATGGAAGCTCACTAGCATTTGGCAACGAGCTCAACTAACCTCAAAACAAATATCAAAGGAACACTAACCATGAAAAAATACCTTCTCAGCTCATTGATGCTCATCTTCTGCAGCATCGCTCTCGCCCTTGAAAACAAATCTTTTGGTGATGGCGCCAACATGGAAAAACTTGTGGCGATTTCTACGGTGTTAAAATCGCCCGAAAACTACCTAAAAGAAGATATTACTATCGCTGGAACGATTATATCGGTTTGTAGCAAACGAGGCTGCTGGATGAAGCTGGCTTCTGATAAGAAGTTTCAAACGTTAAGAATTAAAGTGCGTGATGGCGATATGGTATTTCCCTTCAACGCTAAGGGCGAAACAGCTTACGCCACTGGCAAATTGATCCCCGTCGAGCTAACCAAAGAAAAAGCTATCGCCTATTTGAAACATATGGCTGAGGAAGCAAAAGAAGATTTTGATCCAAAGAGTGTCACCAGCGGCATGACTATTTACCAATTGTCACCAACTGGTGTCACTATCGAATACAAGCAGTCCTAGTTAATAACTAACCAAACTTTAACCATGGCCGATACCAACAACTTTGCTGATACTCAGACTTTTACTCGTGCTCAGTCGACGCTGAGTACTTCGCTGAAAAAGAAGTCTTCGAATCGAGTTCGAAAACAACTGCGAGCACTGCACCGAGATATCGGCTATTTCTGTATTGGCATGACCATCGTATTTGCTATTTCAGGGTTGGCGGTCAATCATATTGATGACTGGAATCCTAATTATGAAGTCAATCGAGTCAGCAAGACTATAAACATCAGCACTGAAATGAAAAACAGTGAACAACTCGACGTAGAACTCCTTAGACAGCTAGAGCTCGATTTAAAAATACGCACTCGCTTTTGGGAATCGCCTAATCGTTATAAACTGTTCGCTGAAAAAGATACCACTATTGATATTAATTTTGGTAAGGGAGTAGCGGTTATTGAGTCAGTAAAACGAAGACCGATTCTTAGTGCTTTTAACCGCCTCCACCTTAATGAAGCTCATCAAGCTTGGATAATATTCTCAGACACATTTGCCGGATTACTAATATTCTTGGCAATGTCAGCTCTGTTTATGATTAAGGGTAAAAATGGCGTGTTAAGCATAAAAGGGCTTTGGGTGATTGCTGGAATAGCAGTCCCGATGGTGTTTTTCTTTATTTAGTCACAAGCTCATCAACCGCTAGTCACCGTTCCAATAACACCTTCACCTTGCTCATTTAGGCTAGAGTTTTAACCCGCCAACGGCGCCAATTCTCTGTGTTTGACCAGGTCGTTTCCTATTCTCAGCAATATTTAGTTACACCAATTATCAATCTATTACTGCAAATTGGTTCTTTGGCGAACTTCAACTACTTGACGACGCATACTATATGGCATACAGTACACCCATACTATACGTCACACAGTAAAGGCAGCACCATGTCAGAGAGTGAACATTATCAAAAACTCAAGCTAGAACTTCGTCGTGGAGTCCTGATTTTAGCGGTACTCGCCGAGCTTCGAGAAGAACATTATGGCTACTCGTTGCGCAAGAACTTGAGCGCCAAAGGACTAGAGATTGATGAAGGTACTTTGTATCCGCTGGTTAGACGACTTGAGAAACAAGCGCTATTAGTAAGTGAGTGGCGAATGGAAAACAATCGTAAGAAACGCTTTTATCACCTGTCAGAGATTGGTCAGCAAGTACTAACAGATCTCACTGAAGATTGGCGCAATACAGAACAGACACTTAACGATATTTTGAAGTAAACGAATTTTAGAATACTTAGCACGGACCGGGAGGTCACTATGAAATTGATTAATAATTATCTAAATAGTTTTGAAAGCTATTTACCCGAGGAAAGTCGGAAAGAAATTAGAGAAGAACTTGAATCTTCTTTATTGGACCAACTTGAGGATCAACAAGAACAATTAGGTCGCGAATTAAATACGGACGAACAAGAAAAGCTATTATTAAAAATCGGTCATCCGATGAAAGTTGCGGCGGCGTATTTGCCAAATCAGCAGCTAATTAATGCGGATTATTTTCCAGCCTATAAAAGAGCACTACAATTTGCATTGTGGGTCTTTGGTGCCATTACTATCCTAAGGCTATTGCCGTTTAATGTCAGTATTGTGGACGGTTCATTTTTCACAACGCCCATCGTTATTTTTTGGTCATTAGCAGAGACGGGCATTTGGGTATTTGCTTGGGTCACCTTAATTTTCTTTCTCATGCAAAAATACCAAGCAAACTTAGACATTCTCTATGCTTGGTCTCCCAAGAATTTGTCTAACACGGTGAAGAAAACACCTTTAAGTCGAGTTGAAGTTGTATTTGAAATGATATTTGTAGTTTTATTTTTATATTGGTGGAATAGCCTATTTACTGCAGAGAGTATCTTTATTCAATTCCTAATCAATAGTATCGGCATGAGTCAAGAAATGCTGCCGATGCAATGGCCAGTCAATATCTTAGGTGGATTGGGCTTAGCGGTATCACTTTATAACTTAATCTGTGCTGGATGGAATAAAACAAGCTTGGTTTTTAATATCATAGTGGGTATCGCTGACCTAATCATTATTTCGATCATGATGCAGTTCGACCAATACGTAATAATTGATTTAGCAGATTCCGCCGACAAGTTGACACGAATATTCGAATATACCGATTTAAATATCCGAATTACTTTAGCGGTGATTGCGGGGTTTGTTATCTGGGACTTAATTTCTAGCTACCGAAAACTTTAAAGAAAAACTCTCGGCCTATAAGACCGACCTACTTCAAACTTCGTTGCAAATTGAGTAGGTCAGTCTTCAGGCTGACAATGTGAAATGAATAAAATTTCACCGAAGCCACTCCAAGATAAAACGACTGCAGCTCCTAATCTTCAAACAACCACAGAATAGCTTGCTTAAACTCTTGTCGCCAGAACGACTCGCTATGTTTACCTTTTGTAGGTACTTTTGAATAAATTTGTGCATCACTCATTCCTTGAGACTTTAACTGCTCAACCATCTTGTTCATATTCTCGATCGCATTGCTTCCTTCCTCTCCACCCATTAGGTAGTACAACTTGACGTTATCTTTCAGTTTACTAGATTGGCTAAAGGGATAAACCTCATTAGAAAACCAAAAAGAAGGAGAGAATACACCTACTTTTGAAAAAATATCAGGATATTCAAAAGCTGCATAATGGGAAATTAATCCGCCCATTGAGCTGCCCATAATGGCGGTATTTTTAGAATCTTTTTTGGTCCGATACAGTTTGTCAATCATTGGCTTTACTGTACCAACAATAAACGCCATGTAAGCTTTTCCTTCCGCCACACCAAAATCACTATTTTCCCAAGGGCTAAGTTCATTCATCCGTTTCTCACCGCCATTGTCAATACCGACAACAATAAGTGATAAGTTGTTTTTCTGAGCTAGCTCATTAAGAGATTCATCGACTCCCCACTCACCGACGTACGAAGTGACGTCATCAAATAAATTTTGACCGTCATGCATATAGAGAACTGGGTAACGTTCTGATGCTGTTTCATAATTAGTTGGAAGGTAAATACGGAGCTTTCGATTGCGATTTAATCCAGGAATGATCAATTCTTTTTCTAACACGGTAACGTTTGAAGTTGCACTAGGTATCCGCGGTACCACTTCTTCTTGACAAGCTTGAACTACAAACACTGTAAACAAAACTACAATGAATTTAAAAAAACTTCGAAGCGATAGTGTATTCATTGATTAATCCAACCGCAAGTCGGTGCGAAATAGAATTTATTCGTTTTATAGACACCTAGTCTATCAGTATTATTGGATACCTCACACAGATAAAAATTGAATATTTGTATTTTTGATATGAAGAGATGATACATCGAAGCCCATGAATATATGCTTGAATTCAAGGTAGGTCAGTGTAGAGTTACTTGACTCGACTTACGTGTTGTTCGTGTTTAGGATTTGAATCAAATAAAATAACCAGTCAGGCTCATTTTACAAGATATAGCTGTTTTTCAACGCTACTCATCTCTTTCCTCCAAAGGCCCTCAGCGATTTCTTTCCTTATCCGGCTCAGTGGGTGAGAAATACTTCCGCGATGAGATAAACCGAAGTAGTGAGCTATTTCGTTGTGATCGGCTCGACTATAACGATGACAAATATAGATAGCAAACGCTCGTTTGGGAAAGTTACTTCGTTTTCCTTTAGAAAGTGTTAGCAGTTCTTTTTTGGTTTTCTTTGTTGTCTTTGTAATTAAACCAAATATTTCGCTGATCGTCGGCTTGTCTTCCAAAGCTAATCGCAATTTGCCAATATCTAACTCATCGTTCTCTTGTTCTCGCTGGACTCTAAACGCTTTATCACCTAATACCGCTAGCACATTCCCTTTACCGTAAAATTGCTTTATATCTTCATCGATACCTTTCTCAACGAAATCCGAATAACCTTTATATCGATGGCGATGACCTAGCATTTGATAAGTCTTTTCTCCATAAAGCCAGTCTGCTGCTTTAGTTTGAGTAATATAGGCGGGGTAACTTGACCAACGATAGTCGCTGAGCTGCTTAACCATTTTCTTTTTCACCTCCACCGGATTTCGATGAATGTAACGAGTCAATTGTAATAGGTAAGCATCTTCATCGACCAGTATGGATTTATATCGCCCCCGAAATAACGCGCCGTCTTTTTTGTACTTACGATTATATCGCTGAGTATAAAGGCCGTTAACATGTTTCATTATTTGGCCTAAATTAGCTTTAGGAGTTTCAATCAACAGGTGGTAATGATTCGTGATTAGGCAATAAGCATGGATAACGGCATGGTATTCCTTGGTGACTTCCGCTAATGTCGCTAGAAACGATTCATAATCCTTATCTTCCAAATAAATGGATTGATTGTCGCGTCCGCGATTAATCAAATGGTGAAACGCGCCTTCATATTCGATTCTTGGAGGTCTTGGCATAGTGAATGATCATACATCTAGCTTTATATAATATAAAATGAGCCTGACCCCCTATGTTCTAATCAGTTCTTAAAAAGATAAGTTATCCTTCCGCTAAAGGACATATTTTTCTCTCCACATACTCCCTAGAAGTATCTTCCTGAATTAAAGGTAGGTTGGCGTAGAGTTTTACGAAACCCGACACGATATTTGAATCAAAAAGAAAACAGAAAACCACATTCAACCAGGATCGCTTTGTAGTGACTTTGGAACAAGTGACCAACTCGTTTTTCTTTGCGGGTATTATTATACCATTGGCTATACACGCCGTTTAAGTGACGCATCCCTTTGGAAAGAATTACATCTTACCTCCTTATTTCTATATTCATTACTCTTCAGTTACTTTCCATTCGACATTAATAAACGGAAGTGCAAAAACATCTTCACAAGCTAATAGAATATCATTTTTTGGTAATTTACTTATTTCTAAGTGCTGGCTTTTAAAGTGTGAAAATATACTAAATAGTGCATCTAACTTAACTAATCCATATTCCGGGGAGTTACCAAAATAATTATCTAATGATTGTATTTTTAGTTTACTGCTTTTTTCGTTTCGCGAGCTCATTTCCTTCAGAAACTCTTCTTTTGAGGGAAACTCTTTAGGGTCAAAAGGAGCGGACGCCATTAAATCTATTTGTGTCGATAGAAGCCAACATATATCCAACTTGTAAGCCAATCGTTCATTGTCGTAAATGTTGATATTGTAGTTTGTTTGAAGCACAGCTAAGTGTAAGATTTCATGGTAAATATTAGAAAAAGCCTCTAACAGTAAAATATTAGTCCTCTTTAATCCTTGTTTTCCTTGCGCGCTGTAGTAAAACGTCAACTCAGGAAACTCCAAGTGCATACTTCCATCATGCTGGAAGTTGTAACTGCTGGTTATGTTATAATTCAAATCAAACCTTAGATTAGGTTCGAACATTTCGAATGTTTTGATAAAAACCTTCATAAACTGAATAGATTCTTCTTGATTAAAATGCTCAACTAAATCCGATTGAACATTAATAGATATACGTTGATCAGTGCGTTCGAATTCAGCTATCCTCTCGTAGTCAAGGCTCTCTACTTTCGAGTATTCCTCATTGGTTAGTTGAGTATGGCTAAAAAAGTAATCTCCGAATATACTCGAATAAAAGCCTATCGCCTGCCCACCTAAATGTACATCCATATTTAGCTTTAAAGTTGAGCAAGAACTCAACATCACGCCTGCTACCAAAATGCTTACTCGACCCCACATTAATATTAATTCCTAGTGCCGTGACGGACAATCTTGTATGTTCAAAATTTTACAATATCATCTAATATACTTATCTGAGAATTTCTAGGTTTAGGTTAGCCACTTTTGGATTGCTTTCAGTCCAATTTATATAAAGTACTTTTGTTGTATATTACCCAAAAATGTCGATCGCTATAACGATTTAATTAGTCACATGAAACCAAAACTTTGATTATTTTTAAATCTTAGATTACAGAATAGTACGGAGTAGAACTATCAATGATAGCTCTACTCCTATTCTATTTATTGCTGTTGACAAGACCATGGATCAGGGCAAAGCTCTATAGGGTCGTCTCCGACGCCACCAGTAACGTATTTAGATGTAATTGCCGAAGAGATAAGCTGTTTACCTGAATATACTTTGGCTACCAAGCGATTTGTGCCCGTATGTCGAGTTACAGTTATGTTGGCTTGGAGAAGAGTACCAGTTGTACTATCAAGATAGGGTTCAGCCCAACTATCTACTGCGGTTGGATTAGCAAATATTAAAGTATTGCCTATTACTTTGGCATCAAATGTTTTGCTATGTTGCGTCATGCCATAATAAGTCAATGAAAAAGTAATGCTCGGATTATTCCTCAACAAAAAAACAGAACTTTCAGAAAGATCGATTTTCATGTCACTTGCGCCATTACCATCGTTTTCTTCTTGTTGTTCTCGATTTGTTTGCTCATCACCTCCAATGTTATTACCACCTGTGGAAAATGTCACATTGGCCTCTTCACTGTCTCCTGTAATCGTGTTTTGCTTCTTATAGGTTACGCTTGTTGTAGTCTTACACCCCGTCATTGACGCAGTTAGAATACCGAGAAGTACTAAACTAAAAATTTTATTCCTTGATTCTTTCTTCATGATATTTTTCCGTAGTTGATTGCAGTTAACTGGATTACATTGGTTTTCCTACAAGCCAACGAATTCTTTTTTACTATTCTAGATTCGTTGCCATGCTCCTTAAACTCATTACCAGCTTTCGAACTTAAACGCTTAAAAGCATTTAAGAAACATATAATTCCACTCATGAAGTTTGATAACTCCTAATTTTTCGCAAAAATATGCTAATTTTTCGCCATATCTCGATTCGTAGACTACTTAAGCTTTCTATATCGGGAAAATTAGATAGTTTTGGCAAGGGGTCGGAAGAACACTCATAGACTTACCTATTTCACAAGTGGTATCAATTTTTACTTTACTCCACAATCTGAGACTTCAGATTTCACGGATGAAGTAAAGTATGGCTAGATTACAACGTTTGTGTTTAGCTCATATTCTTCTGCATGCCTTGCAAAAAACGAAATAATCGAAACACATGTTTTAACAATGACAAAGATTATGCCGTTTATTTAGGTCGACTGAAGGAATCTGCTTCGAAATTTGAAGTAGCTATAAACGTTTAGATGTTAATGACCAATCCAGTTCACTTACTGGTAACACCGGCTTCCGAGGATAGTTCTAGTCAATTGATGCAGTAGTAGAATTGCGCAACCGTAAAAGTAAGTTGTGAGGACGTAACAGGTCAGGCTCATTTTACACAGTTCAATGAATATCCGCGAATTCAAGGTGGGTCGGTGTAGAGTTTTTACGAATACCCACTACGGCCTACTAGACCCGACTTAAGTGTTTAAAAGTAAACAAATACAATCAAGGGAATTAGATATTTCGTCATCCCATTCCGTTGGTGATTTTAATTATGATTAACACGTCGGTAGAATATTGTGTAGGTTGTGGGTGAAGAATGAACCCCAACAGCGATGGTTAAGTCAAACAAGAAATCCAATTTGGACAAACATTGCGGAGTTAGAATTCATCGATGAAGGTTCGATTGTAGTGAGAGTAAGTTGTAGGGGTTCGCAAAGCTCACCAGCCAACCTACATGAAGTTAAGTCAACTAACGAACCACCTCTCCAAATTCTGTTTCATTCCAATTATCGTCAACACCCCAATTGGGTTGTGTTTTACCCGCTTCAATATGCTGATGAATGGTTGAATATTTCCAATCGGTTGGCGTATCAACATAACCATGTTTAACCGGATTATAATGAATGTAGTCGACATGTCGTTGATAGTCGAAATCATTGCGAATTAGATGTTCCCAGTATCGCCGTTGCCAGATTCCACGTTCGCCTTTAGTTTTTCGGCTTCTATTAATTCGTTCTGTTTTTGGTAATTGTCGGGAGAATTTTGATTTGATTAACATCCAACGTTTAGCGAAATCGGTATCGTCTTTTGGCAGCGTCCACATCGCATGTAAGTGTTCCGGTAAGATCACCAAAGCATCCAAGTAGAACGGATGTCGCTGTTTAGTATTGTTAAAAGCCGTTCGAAGTTTATCGAAGTGATCAATCAACAGCGTTTTTTTCCGTTCCGCCAAATTAACCGTAAAAAAATAAGTGCCGCCTGCCACATCCGCGCGTCGATATTGCATCATCCCATTCCGTTGGTGAT
>JAHRVB010000030.1 GCA_019090895.1 Kangiellaceae bacterium | reverse complement strand
GGCTTAGCTGGAAATGAAAGAATTCAATCTATTAGTTATTCCGAATTTGTTAACCTTTCAATAAACGCTACAAAAGTCGTCAGTTGGTAGGTTTATCGACTCGAATTAGCACCTCTTACAACCGAATAATTGCAGACCCTTAATCCTATATTTATCATGAATTTACCTGACAATATACAAACTGACGCTAACGGTTACTTAAGAGATAGCTCCCAATGGACCGAAGAGGTCGCAAAAGTGATTGCTCAAATCGAACAGATCGAACTGAGCGATGACCATTGGGAAGTCATCACCTGGGTTCGGAAGTTCTATCAAGACTTCAATAAGAGTCCGTCTATCAGGCCTCTAGTAAAATATCTCAAAACAGTATTACCTGAAGAGAAAAGTAATAGTTTATATCTCCAAATTCTATTTCCTGAAGGCCCAGCAAAACAGGCCACTAAAATCGCAGGATTGCCAAAACCAGCACGTTGCACTTAATATTTGATCGATAAACTCCTCTAATTAAGCTTTCATTCAGTTATCTACACTTACAATTTAAAAATTACATGTTATTACAATTATCGGATATTTTCTTATCGTGATTTTTTGTTAAAATAACGCCAACCGCAGTTACAACATAAACAAAACACTCGATGGAGAGTAAAGAAATGAAAAATATATTGGCGATTATCATGCTGATTACTTTCGCGCCAATGGCAACCGCACAGGATGACCCAAGTGTCTTCTTGGAAAATGTCGCAAATAACATGATTAATCAAGTTGAAAAAAATAAGACTGAACTTAAAACCAACAAGTTATTGGCTCAGAAACTCGTCAAAGATACATTGCTCCCTGCAATCGATACTCATGAATTCGCAAGACGAACATTATCGACTAAGAAAAATAATACTTGGAAGTCTCTAAGCGAAAAACAGCAACAACGCTTCGTTGAACAATTCATCGACCTAGTTATTGGGAATTACGCAACAGGGCTTGCACTCTACGACGGCCAAAAATTTAAATTCAGCAAACCTCATTTTTCCAAAACAGGCAAATCAGCTCGAGTTAGAAGTTCTTTGGAGCAAGCTGGTTCTACTCCTATTATTATCGACTACACCCTTAGTATTAAAACGGGAAGTTGGAAAATAATCGACCTGAAAATCGAAGGTGTTAGCATGTCAAAAAGCTACAAGAGCCAATTCCTTCCTAGAATCAAAACGATGGGAATGGACGCTTTTTTGGCTGAAATGGAAAGTAAAAATCCTACAAAAAATGGCTAGTCACTAGCCCCAACTTTAGGTTCCATCTATTCAACAAAAAAGCCCTGAGGTTATCACTCAGGGCTTTTTTGTTCGTTCTTCTTTTTGGCAGCTAGCCAATAATATCCATTTTCATGTAAGGCTTTAGTACCTCAGGAACGTTCACTTTGCCATCGCTGGTTTGATAGTTCTCTAATATTGCCACCAGAGTGCGCCCTACCGCAAGACCAGAACCGTTTAATGTATGCACTAGTTCAGGCTTACCTGTTTCAGGGTTTCTCCAACGCGCCTTCATGCGGCGTGCTTGAAAGTCGCCCATATTGCTGCAAGAAGATATTTCACGATAAGTATCTTGAGCGGGCAACCAAACCTCAATATCGAATGTTTTGGTCGCACCAAATCCGATATCACCACTGCACAAAATTACCGTGCGATGTGGCAACTCAAGCAGCTGGAGAATTTTTTCTGCATTTGAGGTCAACTCATCGAGCGCCGCCATTGATTGCTCTGGCTTTA
This sequence comes from Kangiellaceae bacterium, assembly GCA_019090895.1. Lineage (GTDB taxonomy): Bacteria > Pseudomonadota > Gammaproteobacteria > Enterobacterales > Kangiellaceae. The sequence goes on along the minus strand of JAHRVB010000030.1, from coordinate 33,601 downwards.
CTATTTGTACTAATTCAACTTTCTCAAACTGATGTTGACGAATCAAACCTTTAACGTCTTTTCCGTAAGAACCTGCTTCACTTCGAAAACAAGGCGTATGTGCTGTCATTTTTAAAGGAAGGTCGGCTTCTTCAACAATTTCGTCACGAACTGTGTTAGTCAGTGGCACTTCCGCTGTAGGAATCATGTAAAGCGGTTTACCATCTTGAGTGGTCCCTTGAACGGCAAAAAGGTCGTCCGCAAATTTAGGTAACTGTGAAGTCCCGTAAAGAGATTCAGGATTAACCAAGTAAGGCACATAGGTTTCCGTGTATCCATGCTCTTCCGTGTGGGTATCCAGCATCAATTGAATAAGCGCCCTATGCATTCTCGCAATACCAGCTTTCATTACCACAAACCGAGAACCACTTAGCTTAGCGCTCGTTGCGAAATCAATACCGCCTATTTTTTCTCCCAACTCAGTGTGATCAAGCGGTTGAAAATCGAACTGTGGGATCGCTCCCCATTTTCGTACTTCAACGTTTTCTTCTTCGCCTTTTCCATCAGGCACTTCGTCTGAAATTAAGTTAGGTAGTCCCTGAAATAAATCATCTAGCTGTTGCTGAACTTTATCAAAAGCTTGTTTAGCTTGATCGAGCTCTTTTGCAAGTTCTGCAACGTGATCGAGCAATGGCTGAACATCTTCTCCCGATGCTTTTGCTTTACCAATTGATTTAGAACTGACTTTTCTATCATTTTGTAATGATTGAGTTTTTACCTGCAACTCTTTTCGTTGTTGTTCAAGGTCAAGATAAGCTTGTTTGTCAAACTGTGCGCCTCTGCGCGCCAAGTTGGCGACGACGAGATCAAGTTCGTTTCTAAATAATTTCGGGTCTATCATTGTTTATCCAAAAATCAATTGGTTTGCATCATTTTAGTGGGCGCCTATTCTAGCACCAACCATTCCACCTACAAACACACAAATTAGACATAATAAGCAATTTCCAGCAATATTTATCATGAGCTTAAAAATATGCTGTTGTTGGAATAATAGGAGGCTGTCTAAGGCAAAGGCAGAAAAAGTGGTAAAAGCACCTAAAAAACCGACAAAAAAGAACAATAACTTTCCGGAAGACCAAGTAGTACCACTCGTTTCGAGCCACATATAAACGAGTCCAGAGAGAAAACACCCAGTGACATTAACGACGAGCGTGCTAAAAGGAAACTCACTTCCAGTGATACTCGGCAAATACTCCCTCACCCAGAAGCGCCCACTCGCACCTAGTGCTCCACCAAGAGCGACAATTAATGTCGGAATTAATTTTTCCATAATTATACTCCTTAGTTTTTGCTTCCTTTGTCCAACACTGCTATACGGTCTTTATCTTTTAGATATTTTAATTTCTCTTTTATTTGTTTCTCGACCCCACGCTCGACGGGGTAATAATAACCGGTCTGAGAAACTTCTTTGGGAAAATAGGTCTGTCCCGCAGCGTAAGCATCTGGCTCGTCATGGTCGTACCGATATTCAGTGCCATAGTCGAGACTCTTCATCAGTTCAGTGGGGGCATTTCTAATATGCATTGGAACCTCATAACTCGGTTCCGACTTCACTTGACTCATACAATTATTAAACGCCTTGTAAACGGCATTACTTTTTGCGGCAACAGCGAGATATATAATTGCTTGGGCTATTGCTAACTCTCCTTCTGGGCTACCTAATCTTTGCTGAACGTCCCAGGCACTTGTTGCCACCTGTATGGCTCGAGGGTCTGCGTTACCAACTTCCTCACTCGCCATTCTCACCACACGCCTTGCTATATAGAGAGGGTCACAACCTCCATCTAACATTCTGCAAAACCAATACAGTGAGGCATCAGGATCGGAACCTCTGACTGATTTATGCAGAGCGGAAATCTGGTCGTAAAATGCTTCACCTTTATTATCAAATCGCCGGGCATTTTCTCCTAACAATGGCTCGACCGATTTTTTATTTATTTCTATAGCATGTTGCCCAGCAATTGAAACTTGCTCAAACGCCATTTCTGCGACATTCAAAAGTCTTCGAGCATCGCCATCTGCAAACGCGACTAATAAGTCTTTTGCTTCATCCGTTAGTTCGATTGATAATCCAAGTCGCTCACCTTCTGTCTCAACAGCGCGCGTAAGAACCTCACAGAGGTCTTGATTAGTTAACGATTTTAGAACGTAGGTTTTCGCACGAGACAACAACGCATTATTCACTTCAAAGGATGGATTTTCAGTGGTGGCACCAATAAAAATAAACGTACCATCTTCTACATAAGGAAGAAATGCGTCTTGTTGAGACTTGTTAAAGCGATGAACTTCATCGACAAACAGTAAGGTTTGCTTTCCGCGTTGTTTCTGAAGCTTTGCCTGATCAACGGCCTGTCTGATATCTTTAATACTTCCAAGTACCGCGGAGATAGCGATGAAATAACAATCACTACTATTGGCAATTATTTTAGCCAAAGTCGTTTTACCGGTGCCTGGAGGGCCCCACAATAACATTGAGTGAGGTTTGCCGTTGATAATAGCTTGATAGAGCGGTTTACCAGCTTCGAATAGATGCTTCTGACCTGCGTATGCAGATAGTTCTTTGGGGCGCATCCTCGCCGCTAATGGTTGATCTGAATTCTGTGTTGACCCAGTCAGTGGTTCAGATGAATCCTGTTCATCAAATAAATCATTCATTAATAATTTCACGAGAATCAATTATGTCGATTCCCTCAGGTGGTACAAATATAAATTGGTTAATGTCTATCGAACCATTTAATTTGATATCACTAAATATAACGCTAGTTCTTCCACCGAGAGTATCCAGCAAAAAGAACTCTTTAATTTTTCCTTCTTTAACCAGTATATGGACACTTTCGAACATCCCATTTTGACGGGGCTCAAGAGAGAATAAGTGCTGGTTATCCTTTTCTTTATCTTCGATCAAGGTAATTTCAAATGCACTAACTAGTGCATGGACGGAGCTGGTAAGTAACAATAATGGCGAGTCAGTCAATACCGCTTGTTGATTTTGAATCGTGACTTGCTCTAGTTCAGGATCATAGGTCCAAAGCGCTTTTCCATCGGCAATTATGGATTGTTCAAAAGGTTTTGATGTTTGCCATCTAAAGTGATTCGGACGCTGTATCAAAAATTGCCCAAGAGTTTGGTCCGGTTTGTCACTATTTTCACGATACACATTTTGCTCAAAACTGGCTGAATAAGTAAGCGTATTTTCCATTATCGTAGATAGCAGTTTAGCATCATCTGTGATCGTCAAGTCAACCTTTAGTGGTTGTTTATCAGCCGTTGGCTGGTCCTGTTCTTGAGCAAAAGCTGCGAACACTGATAAGAACAAGGTAACGACTAAAAAAAGTTTATTCATAAGTGGGTATCTAGGAAAAATTGATTAATTGTAATAGTGCTTTAATCTTTTGAAATAATCAAAGCACCAAAGTAAATAATTTGTAAAACAGGAACAATAAAAAGACTGTCTGCTATCTCCAGCAATAATAAGCATGTTAAACCATGCCTTTTGAACGAGAGATGAACGTTACTTCTAAATAGGCTATTCCTGCCGACTGGAGCCCTTTGTCTTGCTCCCGCTTTTTTATCCCGGAGGCGCTGGTGGCGCAAGGACTTCTCGCGACCCATTTGACTGCATCTCAGTTACTATTCCTGCGGCCTCCATTGCTTCTATCATTCTGGCTGCCCGGTTATAACCAATTTTTAGTCTACGCTGAACACCTGAGATCGATGCTCTCCTTGTCTCAGTGACTATTTGCACCGCATGATCATACAGTTCATCTTGCTCGTCGCCACCTTCGCCAACCGGTGGGCTCATTCCCGGAATATCGGTATCTGGAGCACCAGCCGTAATCGCATCTTCATAAACAGGTTCACCGCGTTTTTTCCAATCAGCTACCACACGATGAACTTCATCGTCATCGACAAATGCACCATGTACTCTTGTTGGAATACTAGTGCCACCGGGTAAATACAGCATATCTCCCTGCCCCAGTAATTGTTCAGCTCCCATCTGATCAAGTATAGTTCTTGAGTCAATTTTCGAAGAAACCTGAAATGCTATTCTTGACGGGATATTAGCTTTTATTAACCCAGTAATAACATCGACTGAAGGACGTTGAGTCGCTAATAATAAATGTATGCCTGCCGCGCGAGCCTTTTGAGCGATACGGGCAATTAACTCTTCGACTTTTTTACCGACAATCATCATCATGTCTGCAAGTTCGTCGATAACGATTACTATTTTTGGAAGCAACTCTAACTCAGGCGCTTGTGAATCCATGCTATCTTCAGGCTTCCACAGCGGATCAAGAATAGGTTCGCCACGCTTTATCGCATCGGTGATTTTTTTATTGTATCCTGCTAGATTACGTACACCTAATGCTGACATTAATTGATAACGTCGTTCCATTTCCGCGACCGCCCAACGAAGAGAGTTAGCCGCCTCTTTCATATCCGTGACAACCGGTGTCAATAAATGAGGTATTCCCTCATACACTGATAATTCGAGCATTTTTGGATCGATCATAATCATGCGAACTTCTGCAGGCGAAGACTTATATAAAATACTCACCAACATCGCATTGATACCGACAGACTTACCTGAACCTGTAGTACCAGCAACTAATAAATGGGGCATTTTAATCAGGTCAATAACCGTAGGCGCACCGGAAATATCTTTACCGAGAGCCATAGTAAGACCCGACTTAGAATCATCAAATTCCTGACTTGCAATAACTTCTTTTAACCGAACCATTTCACGGTTTTCATTGGGTACTTCAATTCCAATGTAAGGTTTGCCTGGTATGACTTCAACCACACGAACACTAGTCGTCGACATCGCTCGTGCCATATCTTTTGCTAAACCTGTAATCTTTGCGACTTTAATACCTGCGGCTAAATCTAATTCAAATCGGGTAATTACAGGGCCAGGATGGACTTCTACAACTTGAGCAGTAACACCAAAATCGGCAAGTTTAAGTTCGACTAAACGAGACAACGCTTCTAACGTGTCATCAGACAATCTTTGCTTGTGTTCAACAGGTTCGTCAAGCAGGCGAACTTGTGGCAATTCACCAACAACAGGTTCATCGAATAAGCTGCTTTGTCTTTCTTTTTCTACTCTAATACTAGGTTCAATTCGTTTAACTTCTTTTTCAATTAATACTGGTTTACGTTTCTCAATCTTCGTTCTTTCACGACGAAAAACAGTTTCTCGTTGTTGTTTTACTTCTTGCTGTGCTCTTTTATCTTTGTATCGATCTAATAAATCTCGATACTTATCGGCTAAAAATGCGACTCCGCGTAGCGTCACTTTGCCAATCCAATCCATCAGTTGGAACCATGAAATTCCAGTAAAAAGAGTGAGCGATGCGAAGAAAGAAGCAAGCAACAGTAGCGTTGCTCCGACCGGATTAAACCAACCAAGTAATAAGTCGCCAATTAAGCGACCTAAAATACCGCCAGCCATGTAACCGAAGTCAGAAGATGGCTCAACAAAATGAAGTGAAGATATAGCCGAGCCTAACAATAGAGTAAATAACAAGCCGAATAAGCGGAATGACCAGAAAGCCCAACTATTAGGTAAAGAAGTTCTTCTGTCTTTGAACAAAAGAATGCCTGAGTAAATAACACTAAAAGGAAATAGAAACGCAAGGTAACCAAACAAATGAAGAAAACGGCTTGCAATCCAAGCGCCAGCAAGCCCGCTTGCATTTTCTATATCATTGTTACCGGTCGCAACAGTCCAACCTGGATCATTGGGTGAAAAGCTCCATAAGGAAATCATTAAGAAAATGGCAATTGCAATAAGAAGGATAAAACTGCCCTCTTTGACTCTAACCATTAATATATCAGCGACTTGTTCTTTGTTTTCCATTTTTGCTCTTTTTTAATACAGTACGAATCATTAATACCCAATATCGCGCACTATCTTTGTTTCTTATTAGGCTGGTATGGGCAATAACCGACTTTCTTTGACTTCTTCCATTACTACATAGGTTCGTGAACCGCTAACGCCGGGTAAAGTTAACAATGTCTCACCAAGGAGGGTTCGATAAGCGACCATATCGGCAACACGCGCTTTAACTAGGTAGTCAAAATCACCGGATACTAGGTGACACTCTAACACTTGAGGTAATTCAATAACAGCCTTTTTAAAATCTTTGAAAACGTCTGGAGAGGTATGATTCAAGCGGATCTCAACGAATACTAACAAAGCAGATTCAAGCTTTGACGGAGCGAGTACGGCCTCATAAGATTTTATAAACCCGCTTTTTTCCAGACGCTTCACTCGCTCAAGGCAAGGGGTTGCGCTTAACCCGACTCGCCTCGACAACTCGACATTAGCCAAACGACCATCCTTTTGTAACTCGCGTAAAATGGAACGGTCTATCCTATCCAAATCACCGATGTTGCTAGAACCCAATATTTGCTCCTAATTTCTTGCGGTTATCTTCGTCGGAAAAATTCAATCAATCATATTTCTGATACTTCATTATTCAGCTAAGGATTTAGCGATACTCCACCAGACGGCCTTGCGTTTAGCAGATAATTATACATTAAACCATTCAAAGTTAAAGTCGTTAAATCCGTAAATTACACACTAAACAATATAATATATCGTGTAATCGAATATTAAGGTCAGTTACTCTATAAACTCCTCAGTATACTAGCGCATAATATTTCAGCAGAACCAATCGCTAATTTCGTATTGGCCTAAGCCAAAAACTGGAGGAATTAACTATGTTAATCGGTGTACCTAAAGAGATTAAAAATCACGAATATCGTGTCGGAATGACCCCTGCAAGCGCTCGAGAGCTAGTTAGCCATGGCCATCAGGTCATCGTCGAAGCAAATGCAGGAGCTGGCATCGGTTTCAGTGACACGGATTACACCGATGTAGGTGCAGAAATACGTGTAACTGCTTCAGAAATTTTCGAACAAGCAGACATGATCGTTAAGGTGAAGGAACCTCTAACAGTCGAGCGAGCTATGCTCAGAGAAGACCAAATTCTGTTTACTTACCTTCATCTAGCCCCCGATTTACCTCAAACGAAAGATCTCATCAAAAGCAAAGCTGTTTGCATCGCTTATGAGACAGTTACTTCTAACAATGGCAGTTTGCCTCTTTTAGCGCCAATGTCAGAAGTGGCAGGCAGAATGTCCATTCAAGCTGGTGCACAATGCCTTGAAAAATCAAAAGCTGGACGAGGTATGCTATTAGCCGGAGTTCCGGGAGTATCACCAGCCAAGGTTGTAATTATTGGTGGTGGTGTCGTTGGTTCAAACGCCGCTCAAATGGCCATTGGTATGGGCGCTAATGTTGTCATTCTCGATCGTTCAATCGATGTATTGCGCCGTCTCGATGCGCAATTTGGTGCACAACTCGAAACCGTCTTCTCAAGTAAAGACGCATTAGAACAACATGTTCTTTCTGCTGACTTAGTAATTGGCGGTGTGTTAATCCCAGGTGCTGCGGCTCCTAAACTGGTTACTAAAGACATGATTAAGCGCATGAAGCCAGGTGCCGCTGTCGTTGACGTTGCTATAGACCAAGGTGGATGTTTCGCTACATCTAAGGCCACTACTCACGCAGAACCAACCTACATTGTTGACGAAGTAGTTCATTACTGTGTTGCTAATATGCCTGGCGCGGTTCCACGAACTTCAACCTTTGCTCTTAACAACGCAACGCTTCCCTACATCATTAGTATCGCCAACAATGGTTATAAAGCGGCTTTAGAAAAAGACCAACACTTGATGAACGGTCTTAATGTCCATAAAGGTGTCATCACTTGTGATAGTGTTGCCGAAGCTCTAGGGTTTGATTTTGTTCCTGCCCCTGACGCGATCAATATGTAAACCAAACAGATTGTAAAGCAGCGTTGAGCTTTACCTGTCATAAAAAAGGGCGAATAAGTATTCGCCCTTTTTTATGACGATTCAGTTCTAATAGCAATTAAAAATTCACCGATGTTTGTCTCACTACTCTAGATAATAAATCGTACTCCTATTCTAACCCACGGATTTGATCGGTATAATAACCGACCATCCTATTATTAAGCTGATAAAGAACGTCTTATGTCTTCTCTACAAGATCAACTATTGAAAGCCGGTTTAGTCTCTAAGAATCAAGCGACCAAAGCTAAAAGCGCCAAACGTAAACAGGCCAAAATTAACCGTAAACATAAATTAGAAACAATTGACGAAGACAAAGTCGCCGCTGAAAAATCAATGGCCGACCAAGCTGAAAAAGCAAGAAGATTAAATACTGAGAAAAACAAACTCGCAGAACAAACGGCAATCAAGGCCCAAATAAAACAATTGATTGCAACGAATAGTCAAAATAAAGGCAAACCATCCATCACTTTTAATTTCACGGACTCTGGAATAATTAAAAAACTAGAAGTATCCCATGAAATACATCGTCACTTGACCAATGGTTTACTCGCTATTGCAAGAGATAACGAGAGCTATCATTTGGTTCCAAAGAAAATTGCTGAAAAAATAATGCAACGTTCTGCGGAAGCAATAGTCCCGCTAAACGTTAAAACTGAAGAAATCGAAGAGGATGATCCCTATTCCGATTACCAAATCCCTGATGATTTAATGTGGTAAACATTGGTTGTCCAAGAAACGTTCAAAATGTGCTTGTAGAAAGGTTAAAACAGACCTAAAATCCGCTTCATCATGATCTCGAAGTAAACTAATTAACCCAATTGTTGGAGTTGTAAATGTCTCAATCTCGTCATTGCAAATTATTGATTCTCGGTTCAGGCCCTGCTGGTTATTCTGCCGCCGTTTATGGTGCTCGAGCGAATCTTGAACCTGTGATCATCACCGGAATGGAAAAAGGTGGTCAATTAACCACAACAACCGATGTAGATAACTGGCCAGGTGATAACGAAGGTGTACAGGGTCCAGCATTAATGGAGCGTATGGAAAAGCATGCGTTACGCTTTGGCACTGAAATAATATTTGATCATATTCATACTGCTGACCTTAGCAAAAGACCATTCACTTTAACGGGTGATCAAGGTGTTTACACTGCCGATGCGCTTGTCATCGCCACAGGTGCTTCAGCGATGTACTTAGGCTTGGATTCAGAAGAAGCGTTCAAAGGTAAAGGCGTATCGGCGTGCGCAACCTGTGACGGCTTCTTTTACCGGAATAAACCAGTTGCTGTTATTGGCGGCGGAAACACTGCCGTTGAAGAAGCGCTTTATTTATCAAACATAGCGTCTGAAGTTCACTTAATTCACCGAAGAGATTCACTTCGCAGTGAAAAAATCCTGCAAGACCACATCGCGGAAAAAGCGAAAAATGGCAATATCACCATCCATTGGAACAATACTCTCGAAGAAGTTGTTGGCGATAATATGGGAGTGACAGGCATTAAAATTAAGAGTACTCAAAGCGATGATATTGCGGAGTTAACCGTAGATGGCGTGTTTATTGCTATTGGCCACAAGCCTAATACTGGTATTTTCGCAGGTCAGGTCGACATGGAAAATGAATACATTACGGTTAAAAGTGGATTACAAGGCAATGCCACACAAACTAGTATTGAAGGTGTTTACGCTGCGGGAGATGTCGCTGATCAAGTCTATAAACAAGCGATTACTTCCGCTGGTGCTGGCTGTATGGCTGCTCTTGATGCGGAGAAATTCCTGGATGCTCAAGGCTAGTCTAAAAGACATCAACAACTATATATCAAAGCCTTAAATGACGCTTAAAATAAAAGGACGTGTTTAGCGTCCTTTTTTAATATCAGTTCTCAACTCCTCAATTGAATTAAATCATATGCATACCGCGTAACAGCTCTTGATAAATAAATCCTCTCAAGAAAACGCTATCATCTATATCAATGTCTTCAATATTGACGCCATATAAGTATGAGTGAGTTTCCTCGTCTTCTTTGACATAAGACACGACACAATTCATAGTAATAATTTTCTCAATATTGTCGATCACTAGTGGCATAGTTAAATTGAGCGTATTTTCCATTAATGCAACTTTAGCTTTTGACTCTATCCTTCCACCGGAACAGCTTAAATTTAACATGCGAGCCGTAAGGGCTGGGGAATTGTGGGTTTTATTGATAACCGTTGTATTAATATCAGTTTCAACTCGAATCTCTTTTCTAACTTCAACGGTTTGAACTTCTTTAGGTATTTCCAAATGCAAATAGGGATAGGGTTGACCTCTCGTTAACATTACTCGCGTTGAGAAGCCAGAAACTACGTTTTTCACCACAAAACGAAGTGTTACCATTTGCCCTTCTCGAACAAAATAGATTTTATCTTTACCTGTAATAGGCGCTGAGACAATAATGCTCGCGGATGGGTATATCCCAATAAACTTGACCGGGTAGCGCTGTTCATCGTTATCGCCAATCTGTATTTGCAGCACATCACCAAAGGTGAGGCCCAATTCTTCAACTCTCATGTAAAAAGCTCTGTCATCTGTTCTTATTTATAGTTTATTATGCCTTTAAGTGTAGACCTAATTCGAATAACAACCATTAATCTTATGCTGAATCGAGAAAAGTATTCAGCTTAAAAGCAAAGGATTTCAAGCGCGAATGAGTAATATCAAGAAAAGCTTCTTGTGGCTTGGACCACTTTTGGCAATAATCCTGGGGCTTTCTCTCAATGCCTTAGCAGTAAGCACTCCCATAATTATTGTTTCGTCGACCACCCTCTTGTGCGCCTTATGGTGGATATTTGAACCGATCCCTATCCCTGTTACGTCGCTTTTACCCCTCGCTATTTTTACCATGACAGGTATTCTTACCACCAACGAAGTTGGCCAGTCCTATGGACACCCATTAATTTTACTGCTGCTTGGTGGATTTATTCTTTCTCAGTCGATGGCCTACTCAGGCGCCCATCGACGCATTGCCTTAATGATGGTCAATTTGTTCGGTAGCTCATCCCCTCGACACTTAATAATGGGGTTTATGGTCGCCTCTGCCCTTCTTAGCATGTGGATCTCTAATACAGCAACCACTTTAATGCTTCTCCCCGTTGCACTGGCGACTGTCGAAGGTGCTAATAACAAACGACTCACTAGCGCCTTACTGCTCGGAATCGCATATTCAGCAAGCATTGGGGGCATTGGCACTCCAATCGGCACGCCACCCAACGCTTTATTCATGTCTACTTATAACGAGGCGACCGGTAATAATCTTGGATTTTTAGATTGGATGAAATGGGGAGTGCCACTAGTTGTCCTATTTATTCCATTGGCAATGCTATGGATTACACGCAGTCTACCTAAAAATCTCAATATCGAAGTTCCAAGCACCGGCAAATGGACCCTTATAGAAAAACGAGTGATGATGGTATTTGGCACTACTGCAATATTATGGGTTACGCGACAACAGCCCTTTGGCGGCTGGAGTGAATTTGTTGGGTTACCGAAAACCAACGACGCCAGTATTGCTTTGTTAGCCTGTTTGGCTATGTTCATCATTCCCGATGGCAAACCGGTTGACGGGAAACAGGGTCGTCTCCTCAATTGGGAAACTGCTAATAAAATACCATGGGGAGTTCTGTTACTCTTTGCAGGGGGGATTTGTATCGCTAAAGCGTTTGGCGCGAGTGGTCTTAGTGCTTTGATCGGCGATTTCTTATCAGGGGTGACCGTACTTCCGACGATTATTATTATTGGTTTAGTTTCACTTACCGTCATATTCTTAACAGAAATGACTAGTAATACTGCCACTACAGCTTTGATGATGCCTATTCTTGCTGCAGCCGCACTAGCTGCTGATATCGATCCAGCAATATTAATGGTACCAGCCGCTATGAGCGCAAGTTGCGCCTTTATGTTACCTGTAGCAACAGCACCTAATGCGATTGTTTATGGCAGTGAACTTATTACAGTTCAACAGATGGTTAGAAACGGGTTTGCACTAAACTTAATTGGTGTGTTTTTAATTACCGGGCTTTGTTATTTTTTGATCTAGTTGCGAGTTGCGAGTTGCGATAAAATTATAATTCACATTAATCTTATCGCAACTTTCTAAAGTACTTTCGGTTAACTCTTTATCGTTTTAAGAACGCTTTAAATGCTGCCTTAGCTTCCTCTGTTTCAAGCGATTCTGCAAAAACCTTCGCTTCCTTGCCCATTATTCTAATCACTTCATCGATATGCTCTGATTTAAGTAACGCTTTCGTTTCGTTTAAAACTCGCGAAGATTTCTTAGTCAGCTGTTTTGCGGTATTCCTCGCTTCATTCCAGGTTGATTCAGTATCATCGCATAAGCCATTTACTAATCCAGCACTCAGCGCTTCCTCTGCTAAAAACGTTCGTCCTGTGAGCAACCAATCATTTGCCTTTGCGGTGCCACACCTTTGTCGTAATAACAGTGACGATCCTCCTTCTGGTGTCAGTCCCAATTTAATAAAGGGCATGGAAAACTTAGTGTCTAAGGATGCGTACACTAAATCACAGTGCAGCAGCAACGTTGTCCCTATTCCTACCGCAGCTCCGCCAATGGCGCAAACAAGTGGTTTTTTAAGGCCAGCCAATGTTCTAAGAAAGTTTATTACGTTACTATCAACATTAAATTCGTTTTCAAGAAAGTCCGCCAAATCATTTCCCGCCGAGAAATGTGCATTATCACTTCTTAAATAGATCACTTTTACTTCACTATTAGCTTCTGCAAACAAAAAATGTTCAACAAGCGAACCATACATGGCATCTGTTAGCGCATTCATTTTATCGCCGCGTGAAATTTTAATTTCGTAAACGGCATCAACTGCTTCACCAAAAACTTCAGTTGTATTCATTATTTTTTATCCTTTTTAGGTCTTACTAAATCACCCTCATATTGCGCTGTCATCAGTGCATATACCGTATAAGCTGATACGTTTTGTGCTAGCGCTGCTGGATCAACTTTGTCTAAAGTATCGTCAGCTGTATGATGTAAGTCGAAATAATCAGTACCGTCTTGAGCTAATCGAAACACTGACATTCCCTTCGCATACAGTGGAATAAGGTCAGGTCCTGGGCCTGCTTTATTATCGCCTCGCGTAATACCAAGCGGAGCAAACAAAGTCTCCATTTGAGCAATAAATGGCATATCTTTAGCCGTAACTAGGGAAGAAAACGAGTAAATTCTACCCGCACCGAAATCTGATTCGGAGCCTATGGTATGTTGTTTAATATCTTTCGCATGCTCTTTTGCATACGCTTTCGCGCCAACTAGTCCTTGCTCTTCATTGGCCCAGAGTATGACTCTAATGCTTCTCTTGTGTTTGATACCTTGCGCTTTAATCAACGATGCAGCAGCCATCGTTAATGCGACACCAGCACCGTCATCGACTGCGCCTGTTCCCAAGTCCCACGAATCAAGGTGTCCTCCTAGAACAACTAATTCATCCGCCGCACTGGTGCCCTTCATTTCACCGATAACATTGTAGGAAGTAAATACTGGTCCTGTGTGAGCGCCTAGTTTTAAGCTAATGGTTACTTCCTGACCGCGCTTTAATATTCGCATTAGCTGATCGGCATCTGGATTTGAAAGTGCAGCGGCAGGAATTTTACCGGTACCTTCTTCGTAGCGCATTAAACCGGTATGCGGCACTCGATGAGTATCGGTTCCAATAGAACGAATAATCACAGCAACAGCTCCCTTTTTGGCGCCTTCGACTGCGCCTTTCCCTCTGGCTGAGACGGCTTTACCATATCCCGCGCCATTTTTTGTTCTTTCCATTCGGTTGCTAATAAAGACTATCTTTCCTTTAACAGTATCAGCTTTGGACTTTATTAGTTCTTGTAAGTTTTCAAAATGAACAACTTGTGCTTTTACCCCACCTTCCGGTGTGCCTACGGTACCACCAAGGGCAGTGATGTGAAGATTTTGAGGGTAAGGTGAAACAATTTCTGCTGTTTCAATACCACGTACCCATGTATCGTAAGTAACAGGCTCTTTCCATACTTTATCGAATCCAAGTTGTTTGAATTTGTTTTCGGCCCATTTCACTGCGAGTGTATCTTGAGGTGTGCCCGCCATTCTTGGTCCAACTTCAGTCGTTAAAGATTCTAGGATTTGGAAACCCAAATTACTTTTAAGAGCGACCTCTCTGACTTGTACAACCTGATTTAATTCTTTATCGGTGAGTAACTTAGGTGGCTCAGAGAAGACGCTTCCTGAGATAATAGAAGTTGTGATGATTAGAACTAATTTGGAACGCTTTTTATTGAACAAACTCATTATTAGAAAATTCCTATTCTCAACTGCTGAACCGAATGATCAAAAACTCATTTTGGGTTCAATCTGGTTAGATTGTGAACAACGTTAAAAGTAACGGGTTATTTAGTGATTCTATGATGACCATAGTTGTAAGCCGTAGCAGCTTATCAAATTGCTGAATTAAGTGTAATATGTTTCTTCACCTACCGAACACGATACCGAGCGAGGCCAAAATGTCCGATATATCCGACTCTTCTTCTATCTATTCATTCGAATGCGATGATATCAAAGGTCAATCTGTTAAGATGTCAGAATATCAGGATAAAGTGTTACTAATCGTCAACACCGCAAGTAAGTGCGGCTTTACTCCCCAGTACGAGGGATTGGAAAAACTACAAAACCAATTCGCAGATCAGGGATTTAGCGTTCTAGGATTTCCTTGTAACCAGTTTGGGAAACAAGAACCAGGTGATGGCGAGGCTATTCAGAGTTTTTGCGATCTAAACTTCAAGACTAGTTTCCCGCTTTTTAAGAAAGTTGATGTCAACGGTGATAAAGCGCTACCACTGTATAACTATATGAAAACACAAGCACCAGGTGTACTTGGTTCCAAATCAATTAAATGGAATTTCACCAAATTTCTGGTCAACCGCAAGGGTGAAGTCATCAAACGTTTCGCTCCGAAAGATAAGCCCGAAAATCTCAGTAAGCAAATAGAAGAGTTATTATAAATGCCCAAAGAATCCACACAATCAATCGAAGACTTGACTCATCAAATCGTAGAACTTGAAACTAAGGTTACTTTTCAAGATCATCTGATAGAAGAGCTAAATCAAGCTTTGATTGAGCAACAGGGGGATCTGAAAAAATTAGCTAGAATTGTTGAAAATATCGTGTCACAAGTAGAACAAATTGGCGATGGTAACCAGACGGGTAATGGAGTTGAACTCCCTCCCCACTATTAGAACCGATGTATGCACCAACTCGGTAATTGAACAATAACGAAGTTTATATAACCAAAAAGCGCCTCTCGGCGCTTTTTTTAGTTTTTAATCTTTTACTTTCAAAAACGGTATTACTCAAACCGCTGAAAAACTAAGCTCGCATTGGTTCCACCAAACCCGAAGCTATTCGACAAGATCCGATCCAAATTCGCAGATTCTGTTTGTTGAACAATTGGTAGATCTATTGCCAAAGGATCGATTTGATTGATGTTGACAGAACCGGCAATAAAGTCATTTTCCATCATTAACAAACTATAGATTGCTTCGTGGACGCCTGTCGCTCCCAATGAATGTCCCGCTAATGATTTAGTCGAACCTATTTTAGGCAGCTCGTTTCCGAAAACATCGTTTATAGCTTTCAACTCTGCCGTATCACCAACCGGGGTACTCGTTCCATGAGTATTAACATAGTCGATTGGCCCATCAACAGTCGCCATTGCTTGTTGCATACAGCGTGCAGCACCTTCCCCAGAAGGAGCAACCATATCGTACCCGTCAGATGTAGCACCATAACCAACTACCTCGGCATAAATCTTAGCTCCGCGAGCTTTTGCATGCTCGAGCTCTTCGAGAACTAAGGTTCCACCGCCCGAAGAAATAACGAAGCCATCTCTGGTTTCATCATAGGGTCGAGAAGCCGTTTCAGGAGTGTCGTTATACTTAGACGATAAAGCACCCATGGCATCAAAGAGTAATGTTAGACGCCAATCTTCCTCTTCACCGCCTCCGGCAAATACTATGTCTTGTTTTCCCATTTGGATCTGCTCGTAAGCATTACCGATACAATGAGCACTTGTGGCACACGCCGATGAAATGGTGTAATTAATCCCTTTAATTTTAAAAGGAGTAGCCAGACAAGCAGATGTTGTGCTCGCCATAGTTTTAGGAACAGCATAAGGACCGACTCGTTTAACGCCCTTCTCCAAACAAATATTGACGGATTCAGTTTGCGCCTTTTGAGAGCCGCCGCCTGAACCAAAAATTAACCCAGTACGAGGATTTGAAACGAGTTCTTCTCCCATGTTCGCATCTTTAATTGCTTGAGCCATCGAAATATAAGCATAGGCTGCCGCATCCCCCATAAAACGTCTAACCTTGCGATCAATGTGTTCAGTAACATCGATATCAGGACGTCCGCAGACATGACTACGTAAACCAACTTCTTTGTACTTTTCGTTAAAAGTAATCCCAGATTTGCCTTCTTTTAAAGACTGAGTGACTGATTCTTTATCATTTCCGAGACAAGAAACCACTCCCATTCCAGTTATCACAACTCGTTTCATTTATATTCCTCTATCGCATGAGCGTTTAAGATTTCAATTCTAATGAGAATAACTCTAGAAATCTTCTGTTGATTCAAATAATCCAACTTTTAAATTCTTGGCAGTATAAATTTCCTTGCCATCGACCTCGACAGAACCATCCCCGATGATCATCGAAAGGCCCCGTTTAATAATTCGTCTTACACTTATTTTGTAGGTTACTTTTTGAGCGGTTGGTAACACTTGACCAAAAAACTTAATTTCACCGGCCCCTAGAGCGCGGCCTTTGCCCGGACTTCCGTCCCAAGATAGATAGAACCCTGCTAATTGCCACATGGCATCAACGCCTAAACAGCCCGGCATAACGGGATCTGACTTGAAATGACAATCAAAAAACCATAAATCTGGTGTTATATCGAGTTCAGCGATCACTTCGCCTTTGCCATAATTACCACCTTCATCCGAGATGCGAGTAATGCGGTCCATCATCAGCATGTTTGGAAGCGGCAATCTCGCGAGTGGTCGACCATCGGAAGCAGCGCCTATCAATTCCCCATTTCCGCATGCTATTAGTTCATCTCGATTAAAACTTTCCGTACGACTCATATATAAAACCTTAAATTGGGGTTTGATGATTGGGATCAAACTTAATGACTATCGCTCAACTTCGAGCTTATTATAAATTAGTGCTTTTATTAAATAGCACTGCTAAAACCACTTAAATTGCTAACAACAAGCACGAACCCATTATAAATTCGGCGCTATTATCCCTTGTTTATCCATGGAATCTGGTATGACCTTAGGTAATTGATCGTAACCCATTGTTTATAAAGAGCTATTCAGCATACAAGTGTTCGCTAAACTAAAGCATTATACTTAAGACAAAGAGAATAGAAACCATAATTCGCCTAATTAATGCTAATTTTTTAAGTTACTGACTCTCCTAGTCGAAGTCATCACCATTACACATCATTTCGACAAAAAAAAGACCGAATTCTCATTCGGCCTCTCGGTTCATTGCTAGTCGTTAATCTTTGTCTACGTTCTTCTCCAGCTGGTCTTGCCTTCCTTGTCCTCCAATACAATTCCCATTGATTGAAATTGGTCTCGAATTTCGTCAGCTCGTCCCCAGTCTTTGTCTTCACGTGCTTTTTTTCTATCTAATATAAGCTGCTCTATCAACGCCGCATCAAGATCTTGTTCGCCCACGCTTGAAGTTAAGAATTCTTGAGGAGATTGTTGGAGAATGCCCAACACACTACCCAAATTTATTAAAATTGAAGCCAGTTCCGATACGCTTGCACTAAGTTCTTTCTTATTTCGATTAAGTTCCTTCGCAACTTCGAACAACACAGCCACTGCTTCTGGAGTATTAAAATCATCATCCATCGCTTTGTTAAACTTTTGCACAAAAGTATTATCCTGAGAAACTGCAGGCAAGTTAGATAAATCAACCTCTCTCAGAGACAAATACAACCGCTCTAATGAAGCGTTAGCTGATTCCAAATTATCTTCGCTATAACTAAGCTGACTTCGATAATGACTCGACAGCATGAAATAGCGAATTACTTCAGCTCGATACACTTTCAATACATCTCTTATGGTAAAGAAATTATTGAGTGATTTAGACATTTTCACTTTATCAACTTGAACCATACCAGTGTGAATCCAAGTATTGGCAAAAGTACAACCATTCGCAGCTTCGGATTGAGCAATTTCATTTTCATGATGGGGGAATTGCAAATCTGAACCACCGCCATGAATGTCAAAATGCTCTCCTAGGCACTTCTTACTCATTGCTGAACACTCTATATGCCAACCTGGCCTGCCTTCTCCCCAGGGAGACATCCAACTTGGTTCACCAGGCTTTGCCATTTTCCACAATACAAAATCCGCACTGTTTTGTTTATCAGTCGCAACGCCAACTCGCTCGCCAGCCTGCAAAGCTTCCAGATTTTGCTTACTGAGCTTTCCGTAATCTTTAAATTTAGGAACGCTGTAATAAACATCACCATCACTTCCTTGATAGGCAAATCCATTGCT
The DNA here is from genome assembly GCA_019090895.1 of Kangiellaceae bacterium. GTDB lineage: Bacteria > Pseudomonadota > Gammaproteobacteria > Enterobacterales > Kangiellaceae. Next base: position 15,062 of record JAHRVB010000030.1, on the reverse strand, counting down.
AATGAGCTGTTCTATAATTTCAATGATTTCTGCGATTGAATCTGTCGCCTTAGGTTCAATATCTGGCGGAGCCATGCCCAACGCCGCAAAGTCCTCATGCATTATTTTTTCAAACCGATTGGTAACCGCGGTAAAGTCTTCTTTGTTTTCGTTAGCACGAGCGATTATTTTGTCATCAATATCCGTTATATTACGAACATAGGTTAAGTCATAACCCAAAAACCGGAAATACCGAGTGATGACATCAAAGGATACAAACGTTCGCGCATGACCAATGTGACTATAGTCGTAAATAGTAATGCCACAGACGTACATTCGAACTTTTCCTGGTTCAATCGGTTTGAATTCCTTTTTAGCTTGCGTCAATGTGTCGTATATCTTAAGCATTACTCTTATCTCGTAAAATTGTCTTGAAGTGGCAGTAAAATCAGTCGTTTTGAATATCAGCGGTAAAAAAGATATTTCAGTTTTTAATTCAAGCGCATTATAAAAGTCTTGTCGACAGATAGCACCAACATATTAGTTGTAAAGAGTCACATTGCAACTTGGGTGGATTAAAAGAATAGGGTAAACTCCAAGCTTTTCAGTCTACAGGCCATACAAATGATTACAATTCACACTAACATGGGCGATATCAAAGTTGCTTTAAATCCAGAAAAAGCACCACAAACAGTCAAGAACTTCTTGGAATATGTCGATTCTGGTCTCTACGAAGGTACTATTTTCCACCGAGTTATTGAAAGTTTTATGATTCAAGGTGGCGGTTTTGATGCTGATATGAATAAAAAAATGGTCAACCAACCTATTGAGTGTGAATCTAATAATGGGTTATCAAACAAGACTGGAACCATAGCAATGGCTCGCACCAACGATCCTCACTCTGCGACCTCTCAGTTTTTCATCAACACTAAAGATAACGACTTTTTAGATTTCACTTCTGAAACGACACAAGGATACGGTTACTGCGTTTTTGGTGAAGTGACCGACGGTATGGCTGTCGTAAATCAAATCAAAATGGTAGAGACAGGGTTTTCTGCCGGCATGAAAGATGTACCTGTCGACTCAGTCGTGATCAACAGTATCAGCAAAGATTAAAAACCAATAAATTTCGCTCCGAGCCTATTCATTTAGGCTCATATTAAGTTTGTCATTCACCGCTGATGGATATTCGATTTGTATAAAACAACCCACATCATTTCCGATTTACACCTGACAGCTAGTCGACCAGATTTGTCTGAGCTTTTCGATAAGTACATGAAAGAGTTTGCCCCACAAAGTGAGCGACTTTTTGTCCTTGGGGATTTGTTTGAAGCGTGGATTGGTGACGACTGTTTAGCCCTCGATTTTCCTGATTGCAAAATTTATAACCAAGCAATCAATAAATTCGCAGAATACTCCGAACGTGGTGGCGAGCTTTTATTTATCCATGGAAACCGAGACTTCTTATTGGGAGCCGAATTTGAAAGAAAAACCGGTGGAACCTTACTCGAGGAGCCATATGTTGAACAATGGGGAGATCGTTCGGTTGCTTTAATGCATGGTGATAGTCTTTGTACCGATGACGTGGCGTATCAACAATTTAGACAAATGGTTAGAAATAAGGAATGGCAACAAGGCTTTCTCAGTCAGCCGATTGCACAACGCGTAAAAATCGCCGCCGAACTAAGGGACAAAAGCAAACAAGCGCAAACTGAAAAGTCCGAAGAAATAATGGACGTTAATGACGATGCCGTGATAGCTCTATTTAATCAGTTCGATATCGATTGGCTAATTCATGGACATACTCATCGACAAGCCGTTCACCAATTAGAACTGCAAGGTAAACAGAAAAAGAGGATTGTGCTGAGTGACTGGGGCGAAAAAGGTTTTTATCTTTCATTTTCAGAAAATGAATTAGAAACACATTATTTTCCTGTATGAATATTGTAATTTATAACACTTTATTCTAGCGATGAAGACACAACGAAAAAAAGAACAGTTAGATATTATCTCTGATAATTTAATCTTCGTGGGTACTTACAATTAGACTGTTTGCAGACTCCCAGTAAGAACTAGCAGATGCAGAAAATGAGTTGAACGCTTTACTTGATGAAAAGCTCCGCCTGGGGATTACATGAAACAAGTACCCTGAAATTCTAATAAGTATGAATGAGTTTGTGGTTTTTATGTCAGAGATACCTTCCCATTTCGTTAGACCGTTATTAGCAATAGTCTCTTCGTATAAACCATCGGGAGTCAATTTGTAATCATGTTTTCCTAAAATACCATTACCGATTCTTGATGTTATTAATATTGGTATTAATGATATGAATATTGAAACTATAGATGCAAATAAACCAGCTATTAAAACACCAGCAATCGACGCCAACCAATTCTGCATTGTTTCAGGCGCCCCTTTCTCACCAACAACAATAAAAAATAAGACAACGGCAATGATCAAGCCGGTAATATATGTCGATCTCATTCTGGGCAAGATTGTCAGGTTAAATTTCACTAAATCCCAGCGTGTTAGTTCTGTTGTTACTTCCATATTATTGCTTAATTCCATAAATTAGTAATTAATATTTCTTCAACAATGCTACTGTGCAAGTTCACTTTAAAATCCAGTTCTATATGTTTATGAACAAGTTATATCTCTATTATTCACTCGCACTGAATTGTTGCTCTAGATTAATTTAATTTGCGAGCATATTAAAAGTCGGCCAAATTATAGTCGCATCACTCAATTACAAAATCATTCTTCGATAAAAATGTCTTTATAGGAAGTGTACATTGAGGCATACATAGTTGGAAAGAATACCAACAACCCAAGAAACAATGGTATTACAGAAACTAAATACAAAACAAAGGCGATAATAAAGTAAAGTAATAGAGGCAATATATTTTTTAGACAGCCCTTAAAGCTTAGTTTTAGCGCCTGACCAATTGATACTTGATTTATTACGATTAGAGCTGGAGCGAACCACACAGTCATTACAATTGGCACCATAATTAGGAACGCTAACAGCATGGAATATACAAAACCCATCGGGTCATTCATCATTTCCTGACTGCCTTCCACATCACCCGTTAACATTGAAAAATATAGTGAACCAAGCATTGCGAACATTATGCCTATGCTTACAACACTCATTAACAGCGACACCAAAATGAGTTTGCCAGTATTGTTGGAAAAACCAGCAAAAAGATGTTGGACTGTAAATGGTTTACCCTGGTCTTGCTCATGGCAGCCAATGATGATCCCGCCAATCCAAACATAAGTTGTTAACATCATAGCGATTTGGCCAACTACTGGAATTAGCGATACAACAATCATTATGATTAAACCTACTATTAGCATTAGAATCCAAGCGCCAGGGTCTAGTTTAAAAAGGTTAAAACCTTGTGCAATCCAAGTCCAACCACTACCAATGGGACGAGAGACGGGCTCTCTTAATTGGAACGATTTTTCGGTGGGCGGTACTTCAAGTTCAGCATCAGGCGTTTCGTAGGGGCTTGTCTCAGTCATATATAAAGTTCCTTTTGTTTTTCAGGTTAAATTATATTGTGAAAACCCTAACCTCTTCAAGAGACATTTTTACACTTATGTTAAATAAGTAGCAATATTGCTGAATGATTTGAATATAGAGAGAGTTGATATTTAGCAAGAATTGTTAGAACTGACCGCATTGGTCTATTTAAATTACTTGGAGTGTCTTTTAAATATCGCGAACTAGAAATCTAAATCTACTAAATAAACTTATCTCATTAGAATTTGAAACGCCTTACTCAATCTGTTGGTTTTTTTATTTTAAATCAGCAACTTATCAACAATCACATATTGAAGAAAAGCTATAAAAACCGATAAATGGTCAGTATATTTTATTCGGCTAACCCTGTCGATTTTCTTCAAGAATTAGGATTAGTTGTTTTTGTTGGATAGATACTCATCGACCATTTACCACCATTTTCATTTCCTATTTCGATAGTCGATTCACCTCCATAGTTACTGAATATTTTCGGATTACCTATTAGCTTCTTTTGCTCGCCTTCGTTTAAAGAATAGACTTTTGCATTAATAAGAATCTTGTCATCTCGATCAACAACTATAAAGCTAACTTCTCTAGTATCATCGAACTTCATACTAAAAGGTTTATCGAAATCAGCCCAAATTGTCGTTTCTTTTGTCTTAGTATTTTGGACACCATTCTCAATCGAAATGCTCCTTAATTCTAATTTTAGGAGTGCTCCTAGCTTATCGCCATCATTATTATTTGTTGAACTAGTACTTACAGCATCGCCATTTTTCTCAAACTCTTCATCTGTCATTATTTGAACTTTAACTTCGCCCGTTCGAGGACTAATCACCAAATTACTATTTAGAATCTCCCAATTAATATTCGTTATAGTTGAGAGCTCAGCTAGATTAACTTTATCCACACTAAAATTTTTAAATACAATAGTTTCAAGGGTTGGGGCAACAACAACCTCCTTTACTTGATAGAGCTCTCCTAAAATTTCTGTTGCGACAGCTATAGGCATAACTTTAAAACTCAAACTAAATCGCTCACTCTCACTAAATTCAGTATTCGACTCGTTGGCGAAAGTGTTTAGTGAAGCGACAGGAATGGTCAGCAAAATAATCGTTATTACGAATAAAAAGCTAACACTCATTTTTGAAAGAAAATTCATTGTTGGTTTCTCCGTTAAGTAATGAAGTCGGCGCACGTCTGGATTCTTACTTATTACTGCGCTGTTTAAATTCGTCCTAAAATCAAACTGAGCGGTAAGCATTAGAGAAGCTAATTGCTTTTGGTAGGAATTATTTGAAAAAGATTGGCTCGCTTTATGATCACAACGCGCCTCTAATAACTCAGTGAAGTCGTTGGTCAACAACCTGACTATTGGATTCCACCAGTATAAGTTTTGGATAACCTCAACTACTAACAGCCAATAATTATCTTTAAAACGACTATGAGTCGATTCATGCGCAAGAACGATATTCAAATATTTTGAACCAACTAATTCCTGATTAATCCAAATAGAAGGTTTTCGGTAACCAACAAGTAATGCATTTTTAATACTATTACTAATATAGACCGGTATATCTTGATAATGTTTAACTGGAGCACTGGGAGAGCTAGCTTTGAGATTCTTCATCCAGTTAAAATGACGAATCAATCGGACTAGTGAAATTATTGCACCGATCAAACTAGCAAATAGAAATACTTGAAATAGTGATAAATCGAATACCGGTGTTAATTGTTCTGTAGTCGATAACTCTATTATTTCAAATGATTGAGGTACGACCCACCCCAAATCAACACCTGCATCCTTGGGGAAAACTTCACGTATTAGGCTAAATGGAATTACCCAACAAAGTAATGCAAAGCTAGAGACAACCAATCTTGCGTAAATACTAGTCTTACCTAATCGGTTATGGGAAATAGCCAAAGAACTGATGAGAAAATTACTGACCAAAAACAATATCATTTTATTTGAGTTCCTTCTTACGCTCTTTTAGCAGCGATTCAAGGTAGCTTATGTCATCTAAAGTCAGGTTTTCTTCTTGCAGAATATGGGCAACCAGAGGTTTGCTTTTACCTAAAAAAACGCGATTAATAAAATCTCTAATCATCGGCTTCCGCAATTGGTTGCGATCTACAATCGGTTTGTAGAAAATAGTTCTGCCTTGTTGGCGACTTCGTGAGAGTGCTCCCTTTTTCTCCAATCGATCAATAATCGTTTTAACTGTCGAATAACTAACAGCTCTCTTTACTGTGATTATTTGATGAATTTCGGGCGCAGTAGATTCCGGATTGCTCCAAAATAACTGCATTACTTCTAATTCGAAATCAGATAATTCCATCTAACACCTCTACACTTGTAGCTTTAATATCTACAACTGTAGAGAAACAAGTAAGTTTTGTCAAGATACCAATTAAAATCAAGATTAGCGACAGCCTGGTTATAGCCACCATGTTGTCGTCCCTATTGAACAAACCAGGGAAGGTGCAGCTACGCTAAAGAAACGCTGTTTGAAAGGTGTGAGTGCTACAAAGTTAATTTACAGGAAAGCTAGTTAGATAAACACAGCTCTTTTCCATTCCCTACTACTTTTGTTTCTATCTTGAGGATTTCCTCGACCCCGACGTTTCATTTATTGATGTCGTTTCTATAAATTTATGGGATTTTATCAGAATCGAGCCTATTTTTTCTAATTCTTAGATATTTAAATTCAGCTGGAAATAGTTTGCAGGTGACTAGTTTAGACTGTCTGATATTAGTTGTTCTTATTTATAACTATTGAGTAATTACTGGAAAAGATCGGTTTAACAATTTTTGTCTCCAATTGGAGCGATTGAATCCAAATTTTTCCGTATGATAATGTATTGTCGGGTTTCCTTCGTCTACCCGACCTACAGTTAACCCGATTTACGTGTTGCTTCTCATAGAGCACTATTTATAATCGTTGACTAATTGACCATTAGATGACCCTTGGAATTGAGGATGGTCATCTGCTATTTCATAAAAATTGGGTTTTTCGCCAACAAAAATATGCCCCATAGTTTTTAACCCCGTAGGAGCATCCAATGAACCTGCGATAATACCTGTAGCATCCAAATCAAATGGTTCCCAAAAAAGACTTGAGCCACATTCATGGCAAAAGCCTCTTTGGGCAATATTCGATGTTTTGTACCAAGCTAGGCCATCATCATGAGTTATTTTTATATTTACTTTGAGAGCTTTTGTATGAGGACCAAAGTTGCCGTGTAATTTCTGACACATACTACAGTGGCAGTTTATTATATCGCGAAGGGGACCTTGCACCTCATAACGCACTGCACCGCACAAGCAACTACCAGTGGTAATTTTTTCTTCATTCATTACGTATAAATTCCGTTATCATATTGCTCGCATAAAGCGTTAGGTACGAGCGTCACTTTTGATGCGCTTGCAATGTACCGTCACACGGCTAATCCTTTGATTTCTTCTACATACTCTTTTGGAAGTCCGAGTTCACTTGCTACTTTTGCTAGTTGTTGAGCATAGTGTTTGTTTTTACCGGTTAACTTATTCACTGGTAAGTTGTATACGGTAACCTTTAGTGATTCATTTTGGGAGGTAGTGATTACAATCTCCTCCGGTTGATAATCAGCGACGCTAGATTCTCCGTAGAGAGTATTCAACTCTCCTTTACTTAAAGACATTATAGCGCCGTGTGCTCGCTGGCCTGGTGCCCTAGCAAGGGTCGCTCGTTCACCAATTTTCAAAGTATAGCCCTCGGCATAACCAAACACAGGTGCAGTAGGATGATATCCTTTCCCTGATAATAGAGATTCGTCCATGAATAGTCCATAAAAAAAGATTGGTATCATTTTAAGCTCTTGGTTAATAACGAGGCTGTAGAAAAACGCTTGCGTCTTTTTTGAAAATTAAAACACGTTTGTAAGTAAATATTACCTCGGTTCACCTCTAACATTTTTATTTGAAGAAACTATCCGCGCAAAATTAAATATAATAAAACTAATCGAGACTTTATTCTATAGCCTCAATGCTCGCATAAGTGCATAAGTGCATAAATAATAGCTTGCTAAAACAGTTGAACGAAACGAAACACAGCAAGCTGATTAGAATCCGTCCTTAATGCGTTTGTTATAACTCTACCCAAGAATTTATGTAACTGGCGAGCTCTCAGGGTTTCTCTAACGGTAACATATGGCCAGACCCTGATGTGCGAAAAACTGACAACTTTGGTTTTGAACCAGTTAGACCGCTAAACCACGACGAATTCACCAACTGATCATGTTCGCTATAATAAAACTGAGTATGTAAGGGGAAACGATTAATAGCTTGAGATAGATCCGATCTTTCGGATGTATATTGATACTGACTTATAAACTCGTTTTCACCAAGATCACGACCCATTTCCAATATTATGTCTATAAAGCGACTAGTTTGGTTCTTGGCATCTAACAAGTCAGCTGTTTTCTTCCGGCTAAGACCATCGTATCCATGGGTTTCAACTAACTTGAGAATATCACTCCGCTGATTTAATTCATAAGTAGATAAGCTGGTAGGACTATTTGATATAACAAATAACTTTTCAATACGTTCTGGGTATACCATTGAAAAAAAGGTTGCTATATAACCACCAAGTGAAAAACCGACAAGGTTAATCTTATCACTTCCAAGTAAATCGTTATAGTATTCAGCTAATTCATTAAAGTTTTTTCCTGTCGGAATATCTAAATAAACTAATTCAAGTGAGCTATTCAAATAAGGAAGCAACTCGGTCCACAATTTCTCATTACACATTGTACCAGGGATTAAATATAATTTTTTACGCACGGCTTACACCTAGTGTTACACTCGGTTGTGTGGGCTGAATGAAACGAAGTTCGCCTCACCAACCACTTACTAACTTTTTTCTTCGGCATCTTTTTTTTGATAAGTAGCGAATACTAACATTAACACTCCTATAATCAAGGCTAGGAAACCAATTCAATTAATAGCAGTGTATTTAGACTCCTGATCTTGAATCGTATCTTCCAGTGAAACTAACATATCAGTATTACTTTGAAGTTCAATAATCAGTTGCCCACCATTCTTTTCATATTCATCTGAATGGTACAAAACTATTTTGTCACTAGGTCGAAGATTATGTTCGATTTTCTTTAAGATATCTGAAACCGGCTGTCGGAAGAAGTGTCTCTTCCCATCATTGGAATAAAGAGCCAACTCAAAATACTCCGTTTCTTCCTGTTACCAGTTTCATATATCTCAAGAACAGCACTATTTAATATAAATAGTTTTTTTTGGGAGGTTATTTAGTATGTTATCAGAATAAAAAATAAATCGCACTTTCTTGATTAGACATGAGTGTCATATTTAGCTTAGTTAACGAGGCTGTAGACAAAGCCTTTAATCAGTCGCTTATTCCTTGAGCCTACTTTATTTTTGATTTACACCGACTTTGTCTGTTAATTAACTAAATTTCAACTTGTCGTATCAAATCAGTTTTAATCATCCTAATAGTTGCTTACAACTCGCAATTACAAGCGCCACACGTGCTCTTACTCAACTACGCCGCCAGTTTTCCGTAATTCTTAAGCTTCTCGAGATTATGAATAATACAAAAGAGCTTCCACTGCCCATCTACTTTCTGTTTGCTTTGTAAACTGAATCGGTTGAGCCCTTTGTTCGTGCCTATATTTCCAAACACGAGATAATCGCTATGGATGGTGTGAATGTGGATAATGTAGGAGCAATTATCTGCCAATCACTGACATTCAATGGCTATAGATTAGTTTTCCGTGCTTATTATCTAGCCGTTGTTTCATCCAGTTCGTGTACTTACTTCCTGACTTTGCATCCGATAGAAATGAAACTTGGCGACCATTCCCTTTTCTATGATTAGCTGATTCTGGTCGATGCATGCATCGTTTCATTAGCGAAGCCTGTGTCTGTAGTTACAACCGTACCAGTGGCGTAAATATCGTCACTAATATCGAGTCGTTGATAACGACCTCTAATTGTTTCGATAGCGAGTGCTAACGTATAATGCTCTTGGCCTTTACCGAAAGCTTGGCCTCGATAATGACTTGGTGTTTATTATCAACAGTGGCAACACCGTTGTAACCTTGAATCGTCCCTTTACTGGTCGTCCTGACCTATATGGATGTATGAAATACCGGTTTTATTTCGGGAGAAAAAACCTGCCTTAGCGCTTTCTATTTCAGTGAAGTATTTTTCGATATTCTCTTCAAGATGCTTCCGATTAACCTTAACTTTACCGCGCGTATAATTATAATCACGGTTAATTGACGCCTTAAATTTACCGCCGTCTATCGCGACAGAATTATCGAATAATTACTTCAACTATTTGCAGATTAAAACAAAGTTCTTACAGATGGAAATAGTGGCTTTTGTGTTGTCTTTACGAAAATCTGATATCGTTTGAAATCTGGAGCAAGGCGGCCCAGAAGCACATTAATTCAACATTCCGATTAACTTCTCGTTCCAGCCGCCGGCTAGATTGAATAAAGTTCAAATAACCATAAATATAGAGTCTAATCATAAGTGACGGATGATAAGAAGGACGCCCTTTCATAACAGGCGTCATGTTGAAACCCATCGAACTCAAATCCATTTGATCAATAAAAATATCAACAACTCTGACGGGCTTATCTTCCGCAATATATTGATCAAAACATTCCGGAAATTAAGTAAGTTAAGTTCGAACTTCGCCTTTAATATGACGAGACATAGTTCTTTCCAATTGTTATAAACGATGATACATTTATAACATCATTCGAATGTAATGATAAGTTTGAAAGTTCGCTCTACCCCCCCTTACTCTATTGTATCGCTTTTAAGGATAATATTAGCCACTTCTTCAGGCTTATCGAGCTGAACAAAATGGCATGCTGATTTGATTAGATGAAGTTCAGAGTTAGGAAACAAGGAGTGAAACTCTTTAGCTACTTCAGCATTTAAATAGGGATCTTCGGCTCCAAAAATAATTTTGACCGGTTTGGAAAAAACCTTCATTTTCGGGAGCATTTCCCTTCGCTGGTTAACTTCGTCTGTGAGAAAGCGGTTCATTTCCAAAAATGCTTGTTGGATGTTCATCGACTGGTGATTAAATATTTTTACAAATGTTTTGGCAGTATCTTCGTTACAAAAGAACTTGTTAACTTGTTCTTCGTGACCATTTTTCCAAGGGGTATCAAATTGCTTAACGGCCCAAGCCGAAATATCTCTATAAATCGAGTCTTCTGAAAACCTTGCAATAGCTTCGGGCGGTAGTAGCTTTTCCGACGGAAAATAGACACTATTGAACAAAATTAAACTGTCAATCCGCTGTTCATTATCTAGCGCCCAATCAATAACAGGAAAGCCTGAAAGGTCATGGGCCGCAAGCTCAACCTTCTCTACGTTGAAATATCGAATAACGGCTTCTAAATCTTTATACAAACTTTTGGTATTGTAAACGTGATTTTCAGGTTTGTCGGAACGTCCCCAGCCTAAAAAATCGAATGTCACGACATGTCGGCGATGTTTAATATGGGGAACCAATAGGTCATAAAGATGTGAGCTATCAGGAAAACCATGAAGAAGAATAATTGTCGGGTATTTACCTTGGTTTTTGGGATTATATTCTCGAGCAATCAGAGTGTGTTCATCTCTTGGAATCTTATGCTCCTCGAAATCAACATTATTGGTATAAGCCTGATTATAACCATTATAGAATCCATTATACGAAGTAGTTGAACAACCAGAGATACATAATCCAATCAGCAGTAGTAGAGAAAATAGCGTAAATTTAAGTTTCACTTGCAACCCCATAATATACATTGACTTCATTAATTATAGTGACTATTATTAATGAAGTGAAGTGAGTAAGTCAAGAAGAAAGAATAAATATGAAGAAAATCGCGATAGATGACCCGTGCCCCGTAGCTCGTTCTCTGGCTATTCTTGGTGAAAAGTGGACAATTCTTATTTTAAGAAATTTTTTCCAACTTGGGCCGCAAAAATATCAAAATTTACAAAAATCTCTTTCTGGAATTTCTCCTAATTCATTATCAGATAGATTAAAAAAACTAGAAGAATACGGGTTAATAGAAACAAGTTTGTATCAGAAACATCCCCCGAGGAATGAATATTCGTTAACCAATAAAGGTAGAGGTCTCGGCCCAATTTTGCAGCTGTTAAAAAAATGGGGTGGGGAAAATACTGTTTATATAAAGGAAACTAATGAATGAAAAAATACATCCAATTATTTGTTTTAGCTTTTGTAGTATTGTGGCCTTGCGTTTCCTCCGCAGAAGTTGTGTTCTCACCTGGAATCTATTTTCAATCACGAGATAAGGATAAAGAAACCTTCAAGTTTTTAAACAATGATATTCGTTTGGGCTACAAATATCGTTCCTATTATATTGGAGGACTTTACGAACGAGAAAGAATAAATCATTTTGAGGGTAATGAAGATAAAAGAGATGGGTACGGTATTTCTCTAGGATACGTGATAGGTGACTTGAGTATGATGGGAACCTATATGTTTAAATCCAAATTTGAGGAAAATTCTTTTGTATTAGAGGACGGCCAAGGTGTTCGATTAGATTTAGATTATAGATTTATGTTAACAAATCGTTTTGGCCTTGGGCCTCGCTTAACTTACAAAAATATTTCTTACAATACGAAAAAGCTTCAACCAAGTGATATTCAAGAAAACCAAGCAATTCGACATAAAGTATTTGAACCTGGATTCTCCATGATCTATATATTCTAAACTTGGAGAAAAGCGTAATCGATGTATAAGCGATTGTCGGTATATAAATGCTAGAAGCTTTCAGTATTTGTATGACACCCACTAACATTATTTATACTTCAGTAGCGCATTTAAGCCACTCTAGATTGGCACCTATCGGGTATGTTTCCTTATTTTTCGTTTAAAAGACACCAGCCCTGAACGTCTGCTTTGGGTCCACGGCGTGTGAAAATTCGGTGACTTTTTTGGTTTTGTATGATTGTTGTTAATATCAGTATATTTTTACAATTTTTTTAACATAGCATTATTATGGACTTATTGGCGGATAATTGTGATTAATCTAGTGGTATAGTGATTGTTTTGTGGATGGGGTTTTATTTAGGCTCTGATTGCCTCCATTAAGGGGCTATTCCGATGATTTTAATTACTCGCTGCATACTATAAACAAGGATATGAAGGCTCATTACTTCAGTGGTCAGATTGGTAAAAGTAGTATCCTGAGCAACTAACACAACCGGCTGGTTTTTTGTACGGTCGATTGTTGCTTGTGTATGACCCTGTAAAATATCATTAGCAGTCACGGATTCATTACTCAAGAAACGATAAGTCGCTTGAGTCTCTGACTAAACTTCACAATTGTTCGGGATACTATTTTGAGGCTCGCGTGATAGCGTTCCTAAGATACGTTGCAGTCTATTATTTAGGCGTTTATCCGACGTTCTACAACCCGACATTTCATTTTGAATCCAGCTAGACACCATTGACTTCCCATGATCTATTTAAGTGAGTTCGTGTGATCGATTGACTATTTTCTGTGGGTAAAGATCAGCGCCCATGTAACCGGCAGTTTTTTTTGTGGAGGGCTTTTGCGATAAAATGCAGCGAAGCGAAATGCGCAAAAGGCCGGAGTAAAAAACTGTTCGGTTGACATATTTGTTAAGTTTTTTGTGCTGCAGTTTCTTGATAAAAATTATTTATACCTACTATTAAGGTATTTGCTATTTCTTCGTTTTCTATAATTCCTTTGCAGTCTAACTCGCTACTTAATAAAGGTATGGAAACACACGATTTTTCGATGATATTACCTGACATAGTTCTAAGTACTTCTTTCAATGCTTCTTGTGCGTGAGATGCTCTAGGTGAAGTATTAATAAGCATAATAGGTTTATATGGGAACTCTATACCACTTACGAGCCAATCAAGAGCATTCTTTAATGGACCACTAATGCCGTGAGCATATTCAGGGCTTGCGATGATTAAACCTGATGCTTCACCTAATGATAATTTAAGCTTGTTTAATACGGGTATATTCTCAAGCTCTCGATCAGGATTAAATAACGGTAAATCACCAATTTCACCCAAAGCTATTTCGGTATGGCTAGGAGCTAATACTTTCAATGCCTCCAATGCAAAAGTGTTGTACGAATTTTTACGTAAACTCCCAGACAGTGCCAATAACTTTAAACTTTCCATTTAATACGAAACTTCCTATTAGTGAAACTTAACGTCGCTATAAGTTGTGCCGACTGCGTAATGGATTTTTGGTTAAAGTGGCAAAGCCACCCCAAAATGGAGCGAAGCAGTTGGCGTCAACTTTATAGCCTGGTTATGCGCTGTACTGGTTAAGTATTGCACTTTTTCATTGCTCTATTAAATGCTTGCATACTAGCTTGTTGAATAGTTTCATTTCTTTCTTCAGCCACAATCCAATGGCTTATACCACCTAAACTAAAGCGTTTTTCAGAGTTATTTATAATTTCTCTTATTGCCTGAAAAACTCTGTGGAGTATTTCGTTACAATCTCGAAGTAATCTAGCGTCGTCCACGCCCGACCCTTGGAATTCATAACCAGATCTCGCATGAATAGTAAGTTCGTGCCCATACCTGAGAAGAAATTCTACCGTATCTTCATCATTCAGACTTTCCAGCTTTTCTTTGACGAGTTCTTTATTCATGATTCACACATAACTTTGAAGTATTTATGTTGATTTCTAATCAATGTAAATCTCAGTTGAGCTGAGCTGCGTTGACTCAGTACGTCATACTATTAATGTTTTTTGTTGTTGTGAGAGTTGTTCACTTTAAGTGAGCAATCTCAAGTTGGCAGGGATTTATGATAACTTTCTGTATTCCTTGCACTTTCATTCCATCAATATCGATTCATTTAAGCCCTAAGATTGCCCTATTTTTTCGATGAGCGCAAGCGTGTGCCCACAACCAGATGCCGTGTTTAAGACGCTGCGTTTTTACATTTTTTAATCGCGTCATCCAGGTTCCCAGTAGAGTCGGTCAATCACGCCAACATAATGCCAATGGTTTTTACCGCAATCGGGGCAGCGAGGGTTACCTTGACTGATGGGGTGGTCTTTTTTGATAATGATCATCACAACCTTTAGAGCGCGTCTAATTTCTTGAAGCTTTTCGACTCTCACCACATTGGCTAAAAAGCCATGGTATCGAACACGCATAAATCCTTTCGGTAAGATGTGCTGGGTATAAACTCTTCACTGGATAAGCATATGTCGAGCGAGGGTTTGGCTCCAAGTATGAAGCACTGACAACATGCCCAGCTGGCCATTCAGTCGTTTCGTATCTCGACCAAATTGCGAGAGTGTCTATATTCCCACCGCTAAATCGAACACTAAATTGAGTTCGCGGCAAGAGTTTGGCTGGCAGTATCTCTTTCCTTCGAACTCTGTCATTATCGATAAAACTAATAATATCGCCGGTCGACACCATATAGACGAAACGGTTATGCGGAAACAATTTAAAAAAGCGATCAAATTAGCATCGATAAACAAAGCCG
>JAHRVB010000029.1 GCA_019090895.1 Kangiellaceae bacterium | reverse complement strand
TAACCCTAGCTTTCAGAAAGTACTTCTCGTTACCTGATATGTAGAGTTCATTTGCAAAAGAGGTATTGTCATATTTTATTTCGTAGATGCCAGTCAAGAATGTTAAGTCATCGTTAAACGTTTCTTCGATGATATCCATATGTTCAATTTTATCTTGTTGAGCTTGGTAGATTATTGCTGTTTTAGCGTTAGTGGCTTCGTCAGCAAGTACTTTTTCAAGCGAATTACTTTTAGTTGAACGTAAATTAGGATAAATATAAAAATCTAACCAGCCGTTTGGAACGTCTTTCATCTTGTACCTAAGGCTTAATCCTAAGCTTGCAGACTCATACTTTCTTTGAGTTTCATAAGTTAGGTTTCCTACACTCTTTATAAAACTATTAGACAGTTTTAATTCTTTAACTTCTGGGGGGGAGGCAGGCGTTTCTCTTGTCATAGTCACGCTGGAAGGGTCGCCTATATTGTGATTCACCAAATTTATCGATTTCCAAGTCTCATATTCTTTAGATTTAAGATTCGGGGCCACAAACCAGTTTGATTGACGATATTCGAAAAATAGGTATTCATCGATAAACCCGGCATTGAAAACAGCTTTTACATCTTTTTGAAATGTTGACTTTGTTTTCTTCTCTGCTGAAAGAGCTTTATTATCATCCAGTAGCAAACTTGCAAATTTAAAAGCGCATGAGAATTCGCCGAAAGAGTAAGCTGGATGAGATTTAGCACATCCATTTTGGCTGACGGCAAACATCATCCAGAATGCCAAATCTTCAGGTGAAGATTTGAGTGAGTTCGGATTAATAGTCATTACTGACTCTGGTTTCTTATTGGTAGAGCAAGAAAATAATAAGCAAACTAAAACAAAAGTACTAGAGATGATTTTGAGATTGCGAGTAATTGTCGGTACGTATAGCCATGTATTCATTGATAAACTCCTTTTTAGCATTATTATACTAGAGATAAGAGGAAGCAATCAAAAATTACGATAGAGGCTAATCGACGTTAAATGAACAATACGGGGTAAGAATATCAACTGATATAAGATGTATTTCAGACTGTATTTGAATGTTGAGGAACGAGCTAACTTTAGTAAGAGGTACAACTTCACTAACAAAATTGACTAAATTTTAAACAGCCCTATTCCATCTGCAATTTGCCGTGTATAATACGCGCCCTTGGTGCTTGGTAGACTGTATCTAGCATCTAACGAACCTATTAACTTATTGATTTATAAATCAATTATTAAAAAACATCACCGGAGTTTAAAATGGCGATCGAACGTACTTTTTCAATTGTTAAGCCTGACGCAGTAGCTAAAAATATTATTGGGCAAATCTACGCTCGATTTGAAAGCGCTGGACTTAAAATTGTTGCTAGCAAAATGATGCAGTTAAGCAAAGAAAAAGCTGAAGGATTCTATGCAGAGCATAGCGAACGTCCTTTTTTCAACGACTTGGTAGCTTTTATGACTTCCGGTCCTGTTATGGTTCAAGTATTAGAAGGCGAAAACGCTATTCTTGCAAATCGTGAAATCATGGGTGCTACTAACCCAGCTGAAGCGGCTCGTGGTACTTTAAGAGCTGATTTTGCAAACTCAATCGATGAAAATGCTGCTCATGGTTCTGATGCTCCTGAATCTGCAGCTCGTGAAATCGCTTACTTTTTCTCTGATGAAGAAATTTGTGCGCGCATTCGATAGTTTGAATTAACGAAAGTAGTTAAGAAAGGATCATGTTTGATGCATGATTCTTTTTGAGATTTGGCCAACCGGAACAAATCTAGAAATTTAGATAGCAAATGTAAATCCCACAGCATAAAACCCAAAAAGGTAATGTAATGAGTGATAAATTAAATTTACTCGACCTGACACGGGAAGAAATGGTTGAATTCTTCAAAGAAATCAACGAGAAACCATTTCGCGCCCCTCAAGTCTTCAAGTGGCTCCATCAATTCGTAGCTGACGATTTTGAACAGATGAGCAATATCTCTAAAGATCTTAAAGCTAAACTAAAAGAAATCTGTGTGATCGAAGGTCCAGAAATCATTGAAGAGCAAGAATCCAAAGATGGCACTGTAAAATGGGCGCTGCGAACTAAAGACGGGCAAGCGATAGAAACGGTTTTTATACCTGATGGTGAAAGAGGAACACTGTGTATCTCTTCGCAAGTGGGGTGTGCACTTGATTGCTCATTTTGCTCCACCGCTCAGCAAGGTTTTAACCGAAACCTAACCACTGCAGAAATTGTCGGACAAGTTTGGCTTGCTGCTCGAAGGCTCGGCGCATTACGAACCACCGGTAAAAGACGGGTGAGTAACGTGGTATTTATGGGCATGGGTGAGCCATTGCAAAACTATACACCTGTGGTTAATGCCTGTGACATTTTATTGGATGATTTTGGTTATGGATTGTCGAAACGAAGAGTAACGATTAGCACATCAGGCGTTGTTCCCGGTTTAAATAAGTTGATTCAAAATGCCGATGTTGCTCTAGCGCTTTCTCTGCATGCTCCCAATAACGAATTGCGTGATCAGCTGGTGCCAATTAATAAGAAGTATCCAATTGAAGTTCTATTGCCTTCGGTTCAACAATATTTAAATGATTCTAACGCAAGTAAAAAGGTCACTATTGAATATGTGATGCTTAAAGGCACCAATGATACTGCTGCGAACGCCAGGGAATTAGCGGAGTTATTGAAAGACTTGCCGTGTAAAATTAATTTAATTCCATTTAATCCATTCCCCAAAACACGTTACGAAACTTCGACTCAAAAAGATATCGATAGATTCGGCGAAATATTAATCAAAAAAGGCTTTATTGTTGTCACCAGAAGAACCCGTGGTGACGATATTGATGCAGCGTGTGGACAGCTCGTTGGAGAAGTTCTTGACCGAACTCGTCGACAAGAACGATTGAAGCGTAAAGCAGGAGATATCGAAGTTAGAACTGTTAGCTAACTTGTTGAGAGCGCTCAATAATAGTCCATTTAAACACTATCCAATGCCTGAATAGAATTGTTTGCTTAAGTTGGCAATCTAGCACAACTCCTTGTGGTATGATTGGTCCACTTTCGTCATTGCAATGGAATAATGGGAATCAACCTTTATGAATAACGCAATTTTCAAAGCTCTGGTTTTGATAATCCTCATCAGTATACTTTCAGGCTGTCAAACGACAGTTAATAGTAAAACTACAGCAATTGGCTCTCAAGGAGCGCCAGTGAGTCAGGAGGAGTTTAATCGTAATAAGGCTGCTCAAGTCCGATTAAGTGCTGGATTGAAATACCTTCAAAATGGCAGTTTATCAAATGCTAAAAGGCATCTCGATAAGGCTTTAGCTCTGGGAGCTGAATCTGCTAATGTTCATTTCGGTCTTGCTTATTATTATGAAAAAGTGAAGGAATTCAAAAGGGCAGAAAAATCATACAAGAAAGCCCTTAGAATAGAACCGAAAAATCCTGATTTTTTAAACGGGTATGGCTCGTTCTTATGTACTAAAGGTAACTACGCTGTTGCCGAGGAATATTTTAATAAAGCGATAGACCAACCAACTTACGCAGATATTGAATCGGCCTATATGAATGCCGGCGTTTGTGCTAAACGGGCAGATGATCGCGATAAAGCAGCAAGTTATTTTCGCAAGGCACTTAATCGAAATAATAAGTTACCAATTGCTTTGATTGAAATGTCCGAGGCGGAATTTGATAAAAAACGATATGAAAGAGCATTTAAATACATGCAACGGTATGAGGTTGTTGGAAGGCCGACAGCTAATTCTCTTTGGTTGGGTTTACGGATCGCTCATTTTATGGACGATAAAGATGCCCGAGCGAGTTATGCGCTAAAGCTTGAGCAGTTGTTCCCAGATTCGGACCAAACTGCAAAGTATTTAGATAGTAAAACCCAATGGATGTAAAAACGTCAAAGGCCGATGATAAAGACAATTCGATTAATATTGGAGAATTGTTATGTGAAGCGCGGGACAATTTGAAACTTGATAGTTCTCGTGTGGCAGCAGATTTAAACTTAGCGCAATCAATTATAGAAAATATAGAGCGCAACGTCTTTGAACAAGATATTCCAATCGCCTTTATTCGAGGTTATATAAAGTCCTACGCGACAAAAGTTGGCCTTGATACACCAAAAATCCTCGCAGAATTTGATCGCCAAACGGGTGTAGTAGCTCCATCGCTTAAACGAGTAAGAACCATTTCAAAGTTTGACGGCAATCGAAAAGAACTTAATTCTAGTAGCTTCTTAATTAAATTTGTATCAGCACTGGTTATATTATCTTTCTTATCTTTTGGCGGCTGGGAGTTGTGGAAAAGATTTGTGCCAAGCTCTGGTGAAGCCAGTAATTCCGATGGTAATGAAATAGCGTTGCAGTTAGGCAGCTCTGATTCTGCGACTCAACAAGATACCAGTAATACTCCATCGAAGGATTCAGAGCCAGGCCTAAAATCGAATTCGAAACCGAGCTCAGAATCGGATCAGAATCAAGCCACATTGTCGGCATCGGTAGTGACCGACTTTTCACCTGATTCGAATGATGAAAATGTAAGTACCATCAATAATGAAGTTGAGATTGATAAAGAAAACGTAATCCCAAAAGGCACTTCAACTGAATCAAAAAATTCAACAC
Organism: Kangiellaceae bacterium; assembly: GCA_019090895.1. Taxonomy (GTDB): domain Bacteria; phylum Pseudomonadota; class Gammaproteobacteria; order Enterobacterales; family Kangiellaceae. The sequence goes on along the minus strand of JAHRVB010000029.1, from coordinate 12,109 downwards.
CTGGCGTAGCTCAACAAATGGAGTCGAACGAATTAATTTCACCCGGAGAGAAAGTTATTATTGAATATTCTGAGTCAGACTTCGTCACGTTGGTGCTTGATTTTACTGCTGATTGTTGGGTCCGTATTGTGGATGGTCGTGGCGAAGTAATTGCACTCGGTGTTAAAAACGCTGGGAAACATATGCCCGTACGCGGAATCAGACCGTTCAATGTTGTGCTCGGCGATCCGTCTGTCGTGTTACTGCAATTCAATGAACAAGATTTCAGTCTTTCTGGTTATCGAGCGGGACGGCGAGCTGAGATAATTCTCAATTAGTCGCTTAAAGCTCGACTTCGCTAAGAAATACATAAATTAGATAATACAAAACACAGCCAAACGGCTAAAATTAAAGAGATAGAAAGCAGTATGAAAGGCGAATCCTGGATAAAGCGTCGAAAAAGCCGACAGATTATGGTCGGTAATGTACCGATCGGTGGCGATGCTCCAATAGCTGTGCAAAGCATGACTAATACGGATACATGTAATGTCGAGGACACTGTTGCTCAAATCAATCGGATAGTTGATGCTGGAGCCGATTTGGTTCGAGTATCGGTGCCGACTATGGATGCAGCAGAAGCATTCAAGTTAATTAAACTGCAGTCACCGGTTCCTTTGATAGCAGATATCCACTTTGACTACAAGATAGCACTTAAAGTGGCTGACTACGGCGTCGATTGTTTGAGAATTAACCCTGGTAATATTGGCAAGGAAGATCGAGTCAAAGCGGTGATCGAAAAAGCTAGAGACATGAATATCCCAATTCGTATAGGTGTCAATGCTGGGTCATTAGAAAAAGATTTACAGGTGAAGTATGGCGAGCCTACCCCCGATGCTTTGGTGGAGTCAGCCTTTCGACATATCGATATTCTCGATCGCCATGATTTTCAGAATTATAAACTGAGTCTAAAAGCATCTGATGTATTTATGACGGTAGCAGCTTACCGAAAACTGGCGACTCAAATCGATCAACCATTACACCTTGGAATTACTGAAGCAGGTGGATTACGAGCTGGCTCGGTCAAATCTTCTGTTGGTTTGGGGTTGTTATTATCGGAAGGTATAGGCGATACTATTCGAGTTTCATTGGCCGCAGATCCTGTCGAAGAAATAAAAGTTGGTTTTGATATCTTAAAATCCTTAAGACTACGCCAGAGAGGCATCAATCTGATTGCTTGTCCTTCATGTTCAAGACAACAGTTCGATGTGATCAAAACAGTCAACGAATTAGAAATGAGGCTCGAAGACGTTCGAGAGTCGATTGATGTTGCGATTATCGGTTGTGTTGTCAATGGGCCCGGTGAAGCAAAAGAGGCTGATCTCGGTTTAACAGGAGGATTAAAAGCGAGTTTATTATACAAGGACGGAGATAAGAGCCATAAAATAGACAATGGCGATTTAGTTGATTCCCTTGAAAAGTCAATTCGAGAAAAGTTAGCTGATAGAGAAAAAGAAATTCAAGTAAAAACAAAAGGTGAAACTTTAATTTCTCTATCAGGTAGCTAACTCTTTTCTGTAACTACCCTCAAAGACTAATCACATACTTTCCAAATCACTTTTGTCGATTCGCTAAATATTGCGCTTGTTCATTTAGTTACTGAACAAGCTTCCACCAATCATTGAATCTGTAAATCATCTTGCGGTAACGGATAAACGGCGTTTTATCGCAGTTTGGGATATTTTGAACAAATACTGCGCTAATTGGCTATACTCTTACTATTGCGCTAGTGAATTGAACTGGTATATCGCACATAGGGTATGCTTGAAGTCGCTGAGGAAGGTCTTTCGGCAAATTATTAAGGTTGTCAAAAAGGAAGATACTAGCTTAACGGTAAGATATTTTCGAGATGAAATACCATGTTTAATAAGAAACTAAAGGCTCAATTAGAAAAAGCCGAAGCTAAAGTAACTAAAATGGAGTCAATTCTTGATTCTATTAATAGGAATATCGCGACAATTTTGTTTAGTCCTGAAGGAATTGTTGAAGAAGCTAATCCACTGTTCTTGCAAACAATGGGATTTAGTTTGGAGGAAATTGTTGGTAAACATCACCGTATGTTCTGTGAAAAAGAGTATGTGGTTTCAGAAGATTATCTCCAGTTTTGGAAAAATTTGTCCAACAAACAAACTCATCGGGGTACCTTTAAACGAATTAAAAAGAATGGAGAGATAGTTTGGTTAGAGGCGACCTATTTTCCCGTAGTAGATAAAGCGGGTAAGTTAATAGGTATTCATAAACTTGCTAACGATGTAACCGATTTTTATGCACGTTATCAATCGATTAGTGCGGTAAGTACAGCGTTAGACCATTCTATGGCGACCATTGAATTTAAACCTGATGGCACCATATTAACGGCTAACAAGAATTTCCTTGATGCAACTCGCTACAGACTCGATGAAATCGAGAGTAAACACCATCGAATATTCTGCGATGATGAATTTTATCAAAACAACCCTTTATTTTGGAAAGATCTAGAAGCTGGTCAATTCAACGCTGGACGTTTTCAAAGAAGAGATTCTGCTGGGAATGTTCTTTGGTTAGAGGCTTCCTATAATCCGATTATTGGCGCTAACGGAAAAGTTGAGAAAGTAATTAAGTTTGCTTCCGATATAACTGAGAGTGTACAGAGAAATGAAGCGGTAACAAAAGCTGCTGAACTTTCATTTTCTACAGCAGAAGACACAGCAGAAATAGCGTTAAAAGCAGAACAATTGCTTAATGACACTGTTCAACAGTCTACCCAGGTTATTGATCAAATGAATCAAACTAATGATTTGATTGAGAGGCTGAATGAGCAATCAAGAAGTATAGAAGCAATAGTCTCAACTATTCGAGGCATTGCCGATCAAACTAATTTACTCGCTTTAAACGCCGCAATAGAAGCCGCGCGTGCTGGAGAGCAGGGGAGAGGATTTGCAGTTGTTGCTGATGAAGTACGTTCTCTCGCCAGCCGTACTAGCCAGTCGACAATGGAAATCGAACAGGTCGTTGATACCAATAAAGGGTTAACCGATGAAGCGACTAATAAAATGGCCGAAGCTTGCCAAAGTGTCGAAGAGGCAAATAACCAAATATCTTCCGTTTACTCGGTGATGACCGAGATTAAAGATGGAGCGAAAAACGTTTCTAAGACAGTATCTTCTTTGATTTAATTCCGTTGGTCAATCAGTATTCGCTCTACAAACTTGCGGACAAGTGCATTAGATTCAGGAGTTTCTTCGGCAGAAGATAATACTTGTGATAATTGTTCCGAGCCATTAGTGTAATTCTCTTTATACAATGTCAGGCGCTTGACCAATACCTCTTTGTCTACTTCAGGATGAAACTGAAAAGCCCAGAAAGGTTTATTTTTTACTTTTATCGCATGGATACAAGTCTCTGTGTAGGCCAATAATTCGCACGGAGAAGGGAGTTCAACTGCTTTTTGCTTATGAACGGATACCGCTGAGAATTGATCTGGCGTGTCGCAAAAAAGCGTATCGGATTTCGCATCGTTAGAAAGCGATATAAACAGCGTCCCCATCTCAAATTCCTTTTCGGAATCGACAATCTTACCACCCAATGCCAAAACAGCTAATTGGAAACCAAAGCAAGAGGCAAAAACTGGAATATTCTGTTCGCAGCAGCTTAGCAGTAATTTCTGGGCCTGAATGACAAAAGGAAATTTATCGGGTTGAAGAACATTCGCTTCACTGGCACCACCGACCCATAATGAGTCATATCCTACTAACACCGAGTCATCAAACACGGGAGTGTCGAATACATTAAGAATGTCGATTTGAGAAAGCTCGAGTCCAGAATGGCGAGAAAAACTTGCATGTTCCTCTTCAGCAACCCGGTTACTTTTACGAATCTGCAGTAATAGTACCTTTAGTTGTTTCTTCGTTTTATTCTGCAATTGTTTATCCAAAATATATCCCAAAATCGTACTCGTTATACTGTTACTGCTACCCAATGTATATGTTCCGATATCTACATTCGTATTAACTTTATAATCTCGAAGTAATGGACATAATAAATCAACTTTGTGTCTGCACAAATATAAAAAACAGATTGTTTAGTTATAAGATAAAGTTCAGTTTTTATAAAACAATAATAACCCTTTATGTGAGAATGAAGTTTAATAATACCAGTCAGTGGTCGTTACTACCCGTTCTAAACTAGTCTTTAAGGAGAATAAACTGAAAATGAAAATAATATCGTTACTTATTTTAGGCGTCATTTCTAGTTTAGTAATTGCGGAAGAAGAACGTGTTCTTTCTGTTGATCGAAGTGTATCATCCAATTTGAATTTGGAGTTTCCCAATGAAAATAAGATAGCTCCACAAGCCAGTGATTTTCAAGTAGTTAATTATGTACTGATGAGTAGTGACGACGGCGAGCGGTGGGCTGCAGTAACTCTTTCAAATCTCTCAGCTGGCAGTCGTACTTTTGAGAATGAACATTTGTTAGCGTTATTTGCCAATGGAAGCAGGCGACCTCCAAATGTAGGGAAACTAAATTTTTTCGGAGGTGAAATGCAAACTATAACGCTGTCTTTTGGTAAAAGTCGATTTCCGATCTTGCAAATCTATTCAAGCAAACGATAATTGAATGAATAGTATACAACTCTCTATCTATCCTTAAAAAACCATTGCAGTAGAAAATGCTGATGGCTAGATAAGCGTATGTTCTTTGCGCTGTTTAATTAAGTCTAGCTAAGTTGTTTAGGTCTACGCCATCTTAATGTGAATTTAGCGCCCCCCAAGTTTGAATCTGAAACCATTGCATCACCATGATGTAAGACCATAATTCGCTTGACAATTGCTAACCCGAGGCCGAATCCTTGTTGTTCAGTTTGCGGACCGAGTTGTACAAAGGAATCAAATACCGAGTCCTTTTGTTCGCCGTCTATTCCGGGCCCGTCATCCTCAACGGTTAGCAGGTAGTATTTATCACCAGCATTTTGTTCAAGGTTGAAGTCGACGCGAATCTTGTTTTGAGAGAACTTACACGCATTGACGACTAAATTTTGAATTGCTCTTTCCATTTGATAACTGTCACAGTAAACACTGTTTCCTTGCTCACTTGCGATAAATTCAATATTTTTATGCACGCTGTTTCGTTGTAAACGATGAATTAGGCTATCGATTAAATGATTGATGTTGCCACGTTCTAGCTTTGCGACAACGGATACTTTCTCTAATGCTGCAAAACTGAGTAGCTCATTTATGAGTTCGTTCATTTCGGCAATATCTTCGGTCACACTAGATAGTTGGTCCTTGATCAGTTCTATGTTATTTGATTCTTCGGCCATCTGTAATGAGAATCGAATTCGCGCCAAAGGAGTTCGTAACTCATGAGAAATGGAGTGAGACATCGCTTTTTGGGTCTCTACAAGTAGTTGTATTCGCTCTAATAGAGCGTTATAAGCTTGTGCGAGATGATTAACTGAAGATGTAGAAGGTAAATCTACCTTTGAATTCCATTGCTGTGAATCAAATCCTTTAACTGCATTTTCAAGATGATTCAAATCTTTCGAAAGAGGCCATATCCATAAGAATACTGCAGCCGCAATAATGGAGTAGAACAGCAGTATAAAAGGTATCTTGAATTCTTCGCTTTGATTGGTGTTAACAAAGGTATACTGTAAGATTTCGCCTTGTTGAAGCTTGATCAACCCCACTAGTTCATCGGCATGTTCAGTAAACAAGGGGGTGGTTTTTATCGATTGATTTTCAAGGACGTTCGATAATTGTATATCCCCTTTGATAATACTAAATTCTCCATCGGCCAGCCTGTTTATCTCGTTCAATGCTCTCGGAAGTGAGTCAGAACTAATTGAATTAAGCTGTAAAGCAACTATTTTAATTATCGATTCGGGGTGAGATAGTGTTTGTGAAGAAGGCGATAATTGTTGCCAAATATTATCGAGTCCAATGCCCACGACTACGATGGTAAGGACAATGACTAAGTAGAGTCGAAGAAAAATACTGTTCATTTCTATCTCAAATATTACCAAGCGTCCGCGACGAATAAATAACCCTTACCCCATATGGTTTTAATTCTAAATGCATCTTCTGGGTTATCGTTTAGTTTTTTTCGTAATTGTGAAACCCTTACATCCATAGTACGGTCGAGCCCATCATACTCTCGATTGTAAAGTTTGGTGAATAGATAGTCTCGGCTTAGAATATTGCCAGGATTGGACGCGATAATGTGTAAAAGGTCGAATTCATGGGTGGAAAGTGGTATTTTTTCTCCGCTCAATATGACCTGCCGAGAAGAAGTATCAATAGAAAGAGAGCCAAACGTAATATGCTCACTAGGTTGCTTACTAAGAAATGAAGTTCGGCGGAGAAGCGCTTTTATTCTTGCTAAAAGTACTCTCGGTTCTGCTGGTTTAATCACATAATCATCAGCGCCAAATTCCAATCCTAATACTTGATCAAAATCTTCGTTTCGAGCGGTTAACATAAGGATAGGACCTAAAAAAGTTGGTCTGATTTCTTTACAAATAGAAAGACCATCTTTACCAGGTAACATAATATCTAGGATAATTAAATCCGGATGAAACTGGCTAACTAACGGTATTGCATTCGCTCCGTTGCCTTCTACCTTTACAACGAAATTTGCATTTTCCAAATATTGCTTCACTAATTGAGCGAGTTTCTCATCGTCTTCTACTAGTAATATTTTAGCTCGATTCATACGCTCTTTTTACCTTAAAGAAAAATAAAAAAGTAAATTATGTTAATAGAAGCTCCAGGGGTTGCGACGCTTCTTTTTTCGTTTTTTTATTTGTTTATACAACTTAAAGTTGTTTGAAAAAATGACTATTTCTTTACTATTTTGTCGTAACTCGAAGTTTATATCCTCTGAAGTAGCTAACAAATAGTGGAGAGAGCCTTGCTTAGTTTTAAACCAACATTTTAGTGCATCTAATTGACCTGAAATAAAGAGGCAGTAATTACCTTCTATTTCTGCTTTCCAATGTATTTCGACAGGACGTTCACACTGTTCTGACTCGCTAAAAACAAAACAACTTTGTGGAGACAAGGTTATACCGTAGCCTGGTATCGTAGATGCTAGAGTAAAAGTACTACTCAACAAAAACAATAGCAGAACAGTCGTTATGACGCTTACTGTTCGATGAATCCCCATACTTTATTTGAGTGCTTTAATGCACCTTATATTATCATTGTATTAAGCTTTGTTTCGAGACTCTCTTAAAGTTAGAGAATCGTTCTAAAATTTGTAGGTTTTTCCTAAGTAAAAAGTCGCCACATACTTATCATCGACAATTGGACTGTTAGCAATTTCAGAATCTAACTTTTGATATTCAATACTAAATCGCCAGCTATCACCATCTTCAAGTTGGTAGCTATATGAGGCTCTAACAAACGGATTGAAACTGGCACTTGCTTGGTAAGCTCCTCGATCATCGATGATCTCATTTGGGTTGATACCATAATAATAATCCGTTAGTTTTTTATCTTTCCAACTAAAACCCACCGTGGTTTTTAATCGGTCAGTGAATTTCTTTGCATAAGCCATGCGAATTTCAGAACCAGAGTGGGTATTGGTAACATCGCTCAGTAAATTAATCTGAAACTCACTGTCTTCAAATTCTTGAGTATATTCTATTCCAGCTAAGTATGAAAAATCTCGATGAGAAAGCTCTTCTGGACTAATTAATGTTTCTCTGTCTGTACTACTATCAGCAAAAAGTGGCATCGTTGATCCTTCAGCAGCCGCGATTTCAACAAAGAGATTGCCGGGATCCCAGCTATTAAAAAATACTGAGTCATAGCTAGGTGAAGCAAGAAGGTTAATAGTCGTTTTATCGGACTGATAAACAGTGTAACCCATATCTAGGTTTTCAATAAAAAAGTCGCCTGAATAGAAGCTAAACTGCGGTAGTAGAACCAGTGGAGTATTGTTACTTTCGAATAAAGGGTTAGTTCTAACACCTATTCCTACGGATAAGCCTAAATACAGTTTATTTTCTTCAACACAGCTGGTTATATTTTCGACGCATAAATCTTGGTCGAGAGATTGTGACGTTGAAGATTGTTGTTCGATCGTTTTTTCAGCGTGGACCGATGGTAAAAAACAAATAAAGACAAGCGGAAGAACAGGCCCGAACCAATCGATTTCATGGCGCGAGTTGAATTTGTTATTTTTGAAGTACGTCAGCATTGAGCTAATTATGACTGATTTCTAACACTAGGATCTCATCTTTATTGGTTATTTAATGTGAAAAAGTGTAACTCAACTTCGCAAGCTTCCAACTCTAAAGAGAAATTTCCTAAAACTGGCGCTAACCATTACAAACATTAACACTACTACGCAAATATTGAACAGACTTTTTACTAGAGAGTTTTTATCATTTAACCATTCATAAAGGCCTCTTAACGGCTTTGTAGTAATATCGTCGCAACTAGTGAGCCTTTATTTTATTGGAAATCGGGAGATAATAGTGTCCATGTTCAAGCATTTTAGCTACGGCGCTCCATTTTTACTTTTAGTACTGGGTAGTTGTGGCAATTCGGATCCAGAAGTCAATATAGACTATAGCAACTTGAAACAATCGACTGTTAGCGATAAGCCATTAGTTAATGCGTCGAGTAATAGCTTCGAGCGTTATATTAAAAATGGCGTTCGATTGAGGTTAACGACACAAACCTATCCCGAGAATTTAACTCTAGGCGCCGCAGATGATACATCAGCCCCAGCAGCACGATTCTCGTCGACAAACGTGCACGAGTTGGGTGTGGATGAAGCGGACAGGACGAAGTATGACGGGGATTATTTGTATCAAGTGGAGCAAGGTCAATATACGCTAGACGGTAAATCGAATAATGGGATTAGAATTCTCAAAGCTGACAGCCAATTGGCAACCGCGAATTATGTGACTTCGATTGAAAACGATTCAGACGGTTTACAAGCCAAGGACATCTATTTGCGGCCGGATGCCCAGCAATTAATTTCGATTAAAAAGACCGAGCTTTTCAATTGGATTGGTGTCTTTATTGATGCTGACTGGTATTGGCAAAGCGGAAAAACACAAATCGATCTTTATGACATCGCTAACCCTGAGCAACCATCCGAACAATGGAGTATTGAAATTGAGGGGAATTTAGAAGGCAGTCGTCGTGTGGACAATATGTTGTATTTGGTGACGCGTTACATTCCAGATATTGAGGATATAAATTACACAGCAGAAACGGACCAAGAAAAGCGAGAGAACGAACGGGTTATTTTAGATACACCTATGTCTGATTTGTTGCCTCATTATCAGACCAACAATGGCGCTATTCGTCCATTGGTTTCAGCAAATGACTGTTTGGTTTCAGAACAAGTAGATTCAGATGAAGGCTATGCCGACATAGTGACGCTGTCAGCTATTAATTTAGATACACAACAAGTCAGCTCAAGTCATTGTCTAAACTTAAGTGTGCAAGGGATTTATAGTTCAACAACAGGGTTTTACATCGGTGGCTCTTCTCAAAATGCTCGCTCTGATTCGACCGGATATACAGCTTTACATAAGTTTGACTTAACCGGTGAAGACATTATTTATAAAGCATCAGCTTCAATCCCAGGTTATTTGGGATGGCGAAATCCTTCATTCCGAATGAGTGAATACAATAATGATCTGCGTATCATTACTAGTGTTTATTCAACCTCATCCGGTTCTCCTGAACATCAACTTAGAGTTTTGCGAGAGGATGGAACCAATCAATTACATACATTATCAACACTCCCTAATGACACACTTACCGCACCAATAGGTAAACCTAACGAGGAAATTTTTGCAGTGAGATTTTCTGGTGAGCGCGCGTATGTTGTGACTTTTGAGCGAATTGATCCGCTATATGTTATCGACCTCTCTGATCATGAAATGCCATCGATCGCCGGTGAGCTAGAGCTCCCTGGATTTTCTCGTTATCTGCACGCGCTTTCCGATGACTGGCTGCTGGGGATAGGGACAGAAGTAAACGATGGTGCGCTGGGGGGAGTAAAAGTAGAGCTTTATGATATTCGGGATATTAGTAATCCGATAGCGAAAGATAAATTAGTATACGGTGATACAGGCTCTTACACCGAAGTAAATAATGACCTTCGAAGTTTGACGATTTTGACCATGCCAGATCAGTCACAACGATTGGCGATTCCAATATTGATTAGAGAAATCGACCCAGAAACAGGCTACTCGCCATGGAAAGAAAGCAACTTGTATATGTTCGATATAGGTGTGGCTCCGGACCAAAGTAGAACGCTGAATTTTGTTGGAAAACTCGCGGGAGAAATGGCCAGTTCCGAAATATCTTATCCAACTCATTATCGTGGAACTCGAAGTACAATTCATGATAATGCTATTTATTACTTATACGGAAATCAATATTACTCAGCATTCTGGGGTGATACAGAGTCGAGCTCAGGACCTTATTAGTTAGATTCATCGTTCATTCAGGTTTGTGGGGTAGTATCCCCTTAGTCCCTTCGGCAGTGTTGAGGAGGGACCTTTTTTTACAAGGTATAAAATAAATGAATATCAAGTGCATTTTGATCTTATCCGTAATGTCATTGCTTTCGGGCTGCTCTATCGCGACGCTACAATCTAGTCAATCTTTAATAAAAGAGAGCCAAGCACAACTGATTAGTTATAGTCTGGACGAACGATATGTCTATATCGATGTTGTTTCTCACGGATGTACGATGATGAATAGTTTTGAATTAAGACTAGTTAGTGAACAAGCAAACAGTTTCGAAATTATTCGAAAGAAGCCGGATTCTTGTCGAGTAAAACCCATTCGAATGTCACTTAATTATCCGTTTAGGCATTTAGGGTTAGATACAAATCGACCAATTACTCTTGTGAATAACATAAGCATTCAAACTATAGCTTCTTTCTAATTGGTTTTTTATCAATCAAGTTTTAAGCCTTAGCCTTTCTCTGATTATTCGACATTCCAACATTCCAACATTCCAACATTCCGGCAACGAAATGTTCAATTTCCTTATTTCAACATCGGGTTTGTACAGCGTTGGAGTAAGCAAAAACGCCCTCTATTTTGAACATATCGTTTTCGCCTAAACCTATAAGAATACCCCCTGAAGCGCCTCAAACTTCAGCGAATAATCACCAAGCATGACTTTGTGTCATTAAAATTTTAGCTATATCTCATTTGAATTCAGAACTAAAATTTATTGTTTTCATGTTCAACGACTATCGGGTGATATAGTATCGTCTAAAAAGAAGTCAGGTTTCATTAAATCACTTCGCTGGACTTGGGGAAATTGTTGTGAGCAGCATCTTTAAACGTATTTTAATTGCAAACCGTGGCGAAATAGCTATACGTATTACTCAGTCTCTCTCAGTTATGGGAGTGGTATCAGTCGCTGTTTATGCGGAGGATGACGCACTTTCATTGCATACAAAAAAAGCAGATATTGCTTTCCCATTGAAAGGCCAAGGAGTTAAAGCTTATTTAGACATTGAGCAACTAATTAATATTGCAATTAATAATGAATGTGATGCCATTCATCCTGGTTACGGATTTTTATCTGAAAATATCGAGTTTTCTCGTCAATGTGAAAAAGCAGGTATTGTATTTATTGGAGCAAATCCACACGTACTGTCTCTTTTAGGCGATAAAGCACGCGCACGAGAATTATCTATTTCTTGTGATGTGCCACTGCTGCAAGGGCTTAATAAAAGTCTGAGCTTGGCTGAAGTTGTCGAGTTTTTTGAGAATAGAAGCAACGGTAAGCCAATAATGATCAAGGCACTTGCTGGTGGAGGCGGTAAAGGCATTCAGCCTGTTGGTAATATAGAGGATGTCGAAACGGCATATTTCCAGTGTCAAAAAGAAGCACTATCGGCATTCGGGTGTGGCGACCTTTATGTTGAACAGCTTGTCCAACAAGCGCGTCATATTGAAGTTCAAGTCATTGGCGATGGCACTGGTGCTGTCAATCACCTATGGGAAAGAGAATGTACTTTACAACGGAATCATCAAAAGCTACTAGAAGTAGCGCCTAGCCCTACATTAGATGAAGACACTCGACAGAGTATAATTTC
>JAHRVB010000028.1 GCA_019090895.1 Kangiellaceae bacterium | reverse complement strand
AGGACTTACAAGAAACCAAACATTTCGAATTACTAATCTTTTGGCCGCTGCTGAAGCAGCAATATCGAATCAGAGGCGAGCTCACTGAGATAGCCAGTGACGTGATGAAAGAACATTGGGTGCAAAAGCCTTATGAATCGAAACTCTTAGATCAGTACTATAGAGCCTATCAACCTCAAACGAGTTCTGTCGATTCTCGAGACGTTTTACAGTCAGGAATCAAGGAACTAAAAGAGCGGTATCCTTCAGACAAGGATATCCCCTTCCCCGATAATGCAAAAGGCATTGCAATCAAAGCTACGTACCTGGAAATATGGCAAGGATCCGATTCGAATCGTCTACACCATCGAGATCTCTATTTGCTATCGGATGGATGCTGGAAAAAGCAGGTTTTGGTTCCTTAAGTACTCTTTCCCTCAAAGATACTCAAGCATCATTAGTTTAATCTATGAAGATAAGCTAGCGAGTAGGTCGAGCCAGGGGCGAATACCCACTAAGCTTCGCGAGGCCACACTGAACCGCTACGTACCAATGGGCAATCAATAAGAGTAATAATATTTGAGCTTATTTAACGTTGTTAAAATACTTAGCGTTTTCGCCATATTTTGAAACTAAGATATGCTTTTGAGCGGGGGTTAGTTGGTGAATGCTCTCAAATTCTTCTATTTCAGTATTGGCGATTGGTACTTGAAGATAAATCGATGCGTCGGAATGTCCAACCGCTCGAGTATGATAGTAACCTTTTGAGGGCTCCGAAGTTACTTTGCCATCAATAACCAGCCAAACGTTCATTCCGGACATGCCGTTATGGGTAATCACGTAATCACCATCGAAATAAGAAACTCCTAGTCTTTTCGCCCTATTTTCGGCATCACCGGGTAAGACTATATAAACCACACCCGCTAAAACTATCAATCCAAGCACTATAGAAACAAATTTTTTCATGACACTCCGAATACTGATTTGTTTTGTAAATAGAACACATTTCCGAACATCGTATCATTTAAATGAAGTAGCGAGTAGTGACTAAAATGTGTCAATTTATTTTGCGGGTTTATTAATCAATAACTGAGTAAGTGCTTGAAAAGCTGCTAGAATTAGGTATACATAGCCACTAATTTTACCAAGGATACCTTCAACCTTCGCCCTATGGATTACCTCTGGATATTTTTCGCTTTCGCTTGTGGCCTATTGTTTCGGTTTGTTAATCTACCGCCATTGATTGGCTATTTGCTTGCCGGATTTCTACTCCATATGTTCGGGTTCGAAGCCAATGAAAGCATGCGAGTTTTGGCCGATGTCGGCATCACCTTGATGTTATTTACTATCGGTCTAAAGTTGAATATGCGCGATTTGCTCAAGCGAGAAGTATGGGCATCAACCTCCACACATATCATTCTTTGGAGCTCCGTAAGCTTTGTATTCCTGCTGTTGATTGGTTTCGTAGGTGTTCCTGCATTTGTTGGGTTGGACGATCAAAGTGCGGCTATTGTGGCTTTTTCTCTTTGTTTCAGCAGCACGGTGTGCGTTGTAAAACTCCTTCAAGATACCGGTGAAACGGCTACCCGTCATGGCAGAGTAGCGATCGGTATTCTAGTTATGCAAGATATTATCGCGGTACTCTATTTGGTGGCGATTACCGGTGAGATTCCTTCTCCTTGGGCATTACTGCTGGTGTCGCTCATTTGGCTAAGACCATTGATCAAGAAACTTGTCGAGCAAACAGGGCATAGTGAATTGTTGCCGTTGGCGGGTATTTTCCTAGCGCTAGGTGCTTATCAAGTATTCGAATTAGTGGGGATAAAAGGTAATCTCGGCGCACTAATTGTCGGCATGTTATTAAGTGGTACGCTAAAGTCGGCGGAACTGGCAAAGTCTTTATTGAGTTTTAAAGATCTATTTTTAATCGGTTTCTTTGTGTCTATTGGCTTCACTGCCTTGCCTGATTGGTCAATGCTGGGTGCTGCGGTCATTTTATCTTTGCTGTTAATCGTCAAGTTTCTACTGTTTTTCTTTATCTTGTGCTCCGCAAGATTGCGAGGTCGAACCGCCTTTTTAAGCTCATTGGTCATGTCCAATTTCAGCGAGTTTGGTTTAATCGTAATAGCGCTGAGTGCAGACCTAAACCTGATTGATAGAAAGTGGCTTGTGATTCTAGCATTGAGTGTTTCCTTTTCATTTATTTTTACCAGCGTCACTTATCGCGTAGCCCACAAGATTTACAGTCAGTGGAAACATCGGATTAAGCGGTATGAAACCAAGCTGCGTTTGAGAGAAGATGTGTATTTGCTACCACACTCTACGGAAATTTTAGTGGTGGGTATGGGGCGTGTTGGTCGAGGGACCTACGTGGCACTGAATCAATTGGTGGGTGAAAAAGTATGGGGCGTTGATGCCAACCGTGATCGGGTTAAAGTACAGAAACGAAAAGGAATGCGAGTATTTCCCGGCGACGGAGAAGATCCTGACCTGTGGGATAATCTCGATTTATCCAGTATTAAATTGGTGCTCTTGGCACTACCAACGATTAGCGACAGCCACAATATTACCGAACAATTACGGAAGTCACATTACGAAGGTAAGATTGCGGCAATTGCCCGATATGAGGATGAAAAGCAAGACTTATTGCATGCCGGTATTGATAGAGTTTTTAACTTCTTTGCTGAAACTGGTACTGGGTTTGCTGACGAAAGCTTGCAATTAATTGATTCGACTGTGAATACTAAAAAAAACAAACCAACGGTATAGCT
>JAHRVB010000027.1 GCA_019090895.1 Kangiellaceae bacterium | reverse complement strand
TTGCAGGCCAGTGGCTCAATTGGTAGAGCAGCGGTCTCCAAAACCGCAGGTTGGGGGTTCGAGTCCCTCCTGGCCTGCCACTGCAATAAAAGATTAAAGAAATAGTTTAGTATCGACTAAGTGGATAGATAAATTTGGATTACTTAGTCAATTCAGTTAACAACGGTTGAAAACTTATGAGTGTAAACGAAGAAGATTCAGTTGCATCACTAAACGGATTGAGATGGCTATTTGCTTTTCTTGCTCTGGGCGGTGCTGTTTATGCTAATCACATCTTAGTCGATGAGTCGATCCTCATTCGAGTTGCCGTAATATTGGTTCTTGTGGCAGTTGGTTTAGGGATAGCTGTAACAACGACTAAAGGTATAGCAGGAATGGCTTTTGCGAAAGAATCGCGAATAGAAGCAAGAAAAGTCGTTTGGCCAACCCGCGCTGAAACAGTTCAAACAAGTCTGATTATTTTAGTTGCTGTTGTCATCATGTCTCTACTTTTATGGGGCGTTGATGCAGTATTAGTTAATGTTGTTAACTTTTTGACAGTTAAAGGGAGTTAATCTTTATGGCGCTTAAGTGGTATGTGGTACAAGCATATTCTGGCTATGAAGGTAAAGTCAGAGGGTTTATCGAAGATCGTGTTAAGCAACAAGGTCTGGAAGAAAAATTTGGTCAAGTCTTAGTACCAACTGAAGAAGTTGTGGAAATGCGTGACGGTCAGAAGCGAAAAAGCGCGAGAAAATTTTTCCCAGGTTATGTTCTTGTTGAAATGGATATGGACGATGAAAGCTGGCATTTGGTTCGTGATACACCAAGAGTTTTAGGTTTTATTGGCGGCACTAAGGAACACCCAGCTCCTATCAGTCCTAAAGAAGCGGAACAAATATTGAATCGGCTCGAAGAGTCAACGGATAAGCCCCGACCAAGAACTTTATTTGAAGTTGGCGAAGCCGTACGGGTGGTTGATGGTCCGTTTGCAGATTTTAATGCTGTTGTTGAAAATGTTAATTATGATAAAAGTCGGTTATCCGTCTCTGTTATGATTTTCGGTCGTTCGACACCAGTAGAGTTAGATTTTAGTCAGGTAGAAAAAGGCTAATTTTAAGGAATTGGGACTGTCTAGGACAGTTTCATTTTGAACAACAAAAAGTTCTCTCATAAACAACCATAGCTTAAGCTAAGCCGTGGGTGTTTTTTTTACGTTAAGAAAAGGGGAGCCTAAAAATTAACCAGTAGGTTGATTAGTCAGGCGTTTGAACCCAAACGAGGTGTAACAATGGCTAAGAAAGTCTCAGCTTATATTAAGCTACAAATTGGCGCTGGTGCTGCTAATCCCAGTCCACCGGTTGGTCCTGCTCTAGGTCAACATGGTGTTAATATCATGGAATTCTGTAAAGCATTTAATGCTGCTACTGATAAAGTAGAAAAGGGTCTTCCAATTCCTGTTGTGATCACGGTTTATGGTGATAGAAGTTTCACATTCATTACTAAAACACCTCCTGCTGCTGTTTTAATATTAAAAACAGTCGGTTTGAAGAAAGGTAGTGGCCGGCCAAATACTGAAAAAGTAGGCAAGATCACACGCGCTCAGTTAGAAGAAATCGCTAACACTAAAGAGCCAGACCTTACTGCTGCTGATATGGATGCTGCTGTAAGAACTCTTGCGGGTACTGCTCGCTCAATGGGCGTGGATGTGGAGGGTTAACCGATGGCTAAATTAACTAAAAGACAAAAGGCAATCAACGAAAAAGTTGATTCTGCCAAGGTATACACTTTTGAAGAAGCAGTCTCTTTATTAAAAGAGGTTTCTTCGGTCAAATTCAACGAATCATGCGAGATTGCGCTTAATCTTGGTGTAGACCCAAGAAAATCGGATCAAGTGGTTCGTGGTGCAACCGTGTTGCCAAAAGGTACCGGTAAAGATGTTCGCGTTGCTGTTTTTACGCAAGGCGCTAACGAAGAAGCAGCTAAAGCTGCTGGCGCTGATATTGTGGGAATGGACGACTTAGCTGACGAAGTCAAAAAAGGAAATATGGACTTTGACGTTGTAATTGCTAGTCCAGATGCGATGCGAGTTGTTGGCCAGTTAGGACAAATTCTTGGTCCTCGCGGATTAATGCCTAACCCTAAAGTTGGCACTGTAACTCCAGATGTTGCGACTGCTGTTAAGAATGCGAAAGCTGGACAGGTTCAATATAGAACTGACAAAGGTGGAATCATTCACGCTACTATCGGTAAATTAGAATTTGATTCTAATGCTCTAAATGAGAATTTAGTAAGCCTTTTAGTAGCTGTTAAGAAAGCCAAGCCTTCTTCAGCTAAAGGAACTTATTTAAAGAAATTATCTCTTAGCTCAACGATGGGACCTGGTCTCCAAGTTGATTTGAATTCTTTAGAGATAAAAGATTAGATTGAATTGAATTTGCGAGTTCACAGAACTCGCAAAGACAGTGAAATCTTGGGTTTTTGGTTAGAGTTTTCTCAAAACCAAAAACTGTCAAAGACCGTAGGTGAGGTTTTTGAAAGTAGTTTACCTTTATGAGGTAATTTCAAAAACTGTCTTAAAATGGCCTGCGCAGACGGTGGTACCCGATACAGTTTTCTGTTCGGTTCACCGTTTACGGGAGTCTAGGCAATTTAATTTGCTGACTCATTTTGTAAACCTTTCAACCGCAAGGTTGAAAATAGTGGAGGTGAACGACGTGGCACTTGGACTAGAAGGTAAAAAGCAGATTGTAAAAGAAGTAGCAGACGTTGCTTCTGGAGCTCTCTCTGCTGTAATTGCCGAATACCGTTGCATGACAGTTGAGCAATTAACTGACTTGCGTGTCAAAGCAAGAGATAGTGGAGTCTACTTACGAGTAGTGCGAAACACTTTAGCTAAACGTGCTGTTGAAGATACAGAGTTCGCTTGTTTAAACGACGCTTTAGTAGGTCAGGTAATTTGTGCGTTTTCGCTTGAAGAGCCTGGAGCTGCCGCTAGATTAGTTCGCAATTTTTCAAAAGATTGTGAGCAATTAGTGACAACTGCTATTGCTGTTGGAGGTGTTTTGCATGGAGTCGATCAATTAGATGCTGTTGCAAAACTACCAACCAAAGACGAAGCAATTTCGCAATTGATGAGTGTAATGAACGGACCAGTTACCAAACTGGCGCGTACATTAAACGAATTCCCATCACGTATTACGCGAGTAATCGATGCGGTTCGCTCTCAGAAAGAAGCGGCATAATAATTCAACTCTGCTGTTTTAAGCAGGGTAGTATTGATAACAGTACGGGAATTAATATTTGATTCCTTTAAATAAATAATTTTGAGTTAGACTTTTAATTAAGTCATTCAATAAAAACTTAGGAGAATGAGTAATGGCTCTTTCTAAAGATGATATCTTAAATGCAATCGCTGACATGTCTGTAATGGACGTTGTTGAACTAGTTGAAGCAATGGAAGAAAAATTTGGTGTAACTGCAGCTGCAGCTGCAGCAGTTGTTGCTGCTCCAGGCGCTGACGCCGGTGCTGCTGCTGCTGAGCAAACTGAATTTGACGTAATATTAACTGGTTTCGGTGAGAAGAAAGTTGGTGTTATCAAAGCAGTT
Organism: Kangiellaceae bacterium; assembly: GCA_019090895.1. Classification (GTDB taxonomy): domain Bacteria; phylum Pseudomonadota; class Gammaproteobacteria; order Enterobacterales; family Kangiellaceae. The sequence goes on along the minus strand of JAHRVB010000027.1, from coordinate 9,094 downwards.
CGTGGAATTACTGGTCTTGGACTAAAAGAAGCGAAAGCAGCTGTTGAAGGAACGCCTAATGCTATTAAAGAAGGCGTTGATAAAGCAGAAGCAGAAGACGTTAAAAAGCAGCTTGAAGAAGCTGGCGCGACTGTAGAAATTAAGTAATTACAATTTGTCGATTAAGACGAATTAGTCAATTTACTTTTCGGCTGGCGGTTTTTAACCGCCGGCCGTTTTGTCGTTTTAAAAAGAGCGGCATACAAGCACGATAAATAGCGATCTTTTGATACGGGCCTAGTTTGAGTTCAGCTTGAATATTTAGTTTAAATAGGTTTGTGAAGTTCGTTTTTAATCTTATGCAAGACCAGTCATTTTCGCCGTATCAAGAATTGATTGGACATTAAAGTGATAGCTAACTGAGGAGCCCAGATGGCCTATTCATATACTGAAAAAAAGAGAATCCGTAAGGATTTCAGCCGTAATAAAAGAGTTTTAGAAGTACCTTATTTGCTAGCTATTCAGCTAGACTCATATCGTTCTTTCTTGAACGTGGAAAATATTCAAGAATCTGGACTGGAAAAAGCGTTTAAATCCGTTTTTCCTATAACCAGCTACTCAGGTTCTGCAGCCTTAGAGTACATTAGCTATACCTTAGGGGAGCCCACGTTTGATGTGAAAGAATGTCAAATGCGAAGTGTTACCTATAGTGCAGCTCTACGCGTAAAAATTAGACTCGTTATTTACGATAAAGAAAATAAAAACAAAACCGTAAAAGAAGTCCGTGAACAAGAAGTCTATATGGGCGAGATGCCATTAATGACTGAAAATGGAACGTTTGTAATTAATGGGACTGAACGAGTTATCGTGTCTCAATTACATCGTAGTCCTGGAGTCTTTTTTGATTCCGACAAAGGTAAGACGCATTCCTCTGGTAAGTTATTATATAACGCTCGAGTTATCCCTTATCGTGGGTCTTGGTTAGATTTTGAATTCGATCCAAAAGATTGTTTATTTGTACGAATCGATCGTCGTCGAAAGTTACCTGCGTCTATTTTATTGAGAGCATTGGGTTATTCTACTGCAGAAATGCTAGAGATGTTCTTTGAGTTTGATAAAGTGGAACTAGGCAAAGACGGTTCGATATTACTAGATCTTATTCCGGAAAGACTGCGTGGAGTAACTGCTACTTTCGATATCAAAGGTAAGCGAGGAAAAGTTATCGTTGAAGAAGGTCGTAGAATTACCGTTCGTCATATTAAAGAACTTGAAAAAGCAGGTGTTACTAAGCTTGAAGTTCCTGCTGATTACTTAATTAGTAAAGCGATTGCAAAAGACATAATTGATACTGAAACCGGTGAAGTTTTAGTTGCTGCAAACTCAGAGATTACAGAAGAGTTATTAGAGAAACTTAAAGAAGTTGAAATCAAAAAGTTCGAAACTCTTTATACCAACGATCTTGATCGTGGCCCATATATGTCTGACACTCTACGGATTGATCCTACTTCAAATGCATTAGAAGCATTGGTAGAGATCTATCGCATGATGCGCCCTGGTGAGCCTCCGACGAAAGATTCCGCAGAAGCTCTTTTTGAAAATCTGTTCTTCAGTAAAGACCGATACGATTTATCGCGAGTTGGACGAATGAAGTTTAACCGCAGAATAGGTGCGGATTCAGACGAAGGCGAAGGGACTTTATCGAAAGAAGATGTCATTGCTGTCGTTGAGACATTATTAGATATTCGAAATGGTAAAGGAATCGTTGATGATATCGACCATCTTGGAAATCGACGTATTCGTTCAGTTGGTGAAATGGCTGAGAACCAGTTCCGAGTAGGTATTGTCAGAGTAGAAAGAGCCGTAAAAGAAAGGCTGAGTATGGCTGAGGCGGATAATCTTATGCCACAGGATTTGATCAACGCTAAGCCTGTGTCTGCTGCTATTAAGGAGTTTTTTGGTTCCAGTCAATTGTCTCAATTCATGGATCAAAATAATCCACTATCTGAAATTACTCATAAGCGGCGTGTATCTGCATTAGGGCCTGGCGGTTTAACGAGAGAACGAGCTGGTTTTGAAGTTCGAGATGTTCATCATACTCACTATGGCCGAGTTTGTCCTATTGAAACGCCTGAGGGTCCGAACATCGGGTTGATAAATTCTTTATCTTGCTATGCTAGAACCAACGATTATGGTTTCCTAGAAACGGCTTACCGCCGAGTTGAAAATGGCAAAGCAACTGCTGATATCGATTATCTTTCTGCGATAGAAGAAGGTGAATTTCATATTGCTCAGGCAAACGTAAGCCTCAACGAAAAAGATGTGATGACAGATGAACTAATTTCTTGTCGTTACCAAGGTGAATTTACCTTTACTTCTTCTGATAATATTCAATATATGGATGTATCACCACAGCAAATCGTATCTGTTGCTGCATCACTTATCCCATTCCTAGAGCATGATGATGCGAACCGGGCTTTGATGGGGTCCAATATGCAACGACAAGCGGTACCAACACTAAGAGCTCAGAAGCCTCTAGTTGGAACTGGAATGGAAAGAACGGTTGCGGTTGATTCTGGTGTGACTGTCGCGGCTGTACGTGGCGGCATGATTGAATTTGTGGACGCGAGCCGAATCGTTGTTCGAGTTAACGAAAATGAAACAATTGGTGGTGAAGCTGGCGTTGATATTTATAACCTCAGAAAATACACACGTTCGAATCAGAATACCTGTATTAATCAACGTCCGATCGTCAATATTGGCGACAAAATAGGTCGAGGTGATGTACTAGCAGATGGTCCTTCAACAGACCTTGGTGAGCTTGCACTTGGACAAAACATGAAAATTGCTTTCATGCCATGGAATGGATATAACTTTGAGGATTCGATTCTAATATCAGAAAACGTAGTAAAGGAAGATCGTTTTACTAGTATTCATATCCAAGAGATCACCTGTATAGCACGGGATACGAAATTAGGTTCTGAAGAGATTACTGCCGATATTCCAAACGTTGGTGAAAGTGCTTTGGCTAAACTAGACGAATCAGGAATCGTTTATGTTGGTGCAGAAGTGAAATCTGGCGATATTCTAGTTGGTAAAGTAACTCCTAAAGGTGAAACACAGCTAACGCCAGAAGAGAAACTTCTAAGAGCTATCTTTGGCGAGAAAGCAAGTGATGTTAAAGATACTTCTCAACGAGTTTCAACTGGAACTGTTGGAACTGTAATCGATGTTCAAGTTTATACCCGAGATGGTGTAGATAAAGATCAGCGGGCTTTAAGTATAGAATCAAGTCAAGTGGCTCAAGCCAAGAAAGACCTTAATGACGAATTCTCAATTCTAACGGGTAATATTTATAACCGTGCGTATAAGGTACTCCTTGGTGCTGTAGCAGAGAAAGGCCCGAATCTTTTGAAAAAAGGCTCTACTCTAACGGCTGAGTACTTAGAAGAGATAGATTCAGAAGAATGGCTTGATATTCAGTTACGAGATGAAAGTGCACAACAAGCATTGGAAGCACTATCGACTCATTTGGAAGAAAAACGACAAGAGTACGATTACAAACTTGAAGTCAAGCGAAAGAAAATCACTCAAGGCGATGATTTAGCTCCGGGTGTATTAAAAATAGTTAAGGTTTATATGGCTGTTAAACGTCGTATCCAGCCAGGTGACAAAATGGCGGGTCGACATGGAAACAAGGGTGTTATATCTAACATTGTTCCAGTTGAAGACATGCCCTATCTCGAAAATGGTGAGGCTGTAGATATCGTTTTGAATCCGTTAGGGGTTCCATCGCGAATGAATATCGGACAAATTCTAGAAACTCACTTAGGTTGGGCTGCTAAAGGAATTGGTCGTAAGATTGATACCATGGTAGAAGAACAAGAGAATGTAACGAAGAAGCGAGCATTCTTAGCGGAAGTTTATAATCACCGTGACGTGCCAACTGTCGATTTAGAAAGTTTGACGGACCAAGAAATTTTAAATCTCTGTGAAAACCTAAGAGCAGGTGTTCCAATGGGAACTCCCGTATTTGATGGTGCGGAAGAATCAGAAATTAAAAGAATGCTAGAGCTGGCGGGTGAATCTCGTACTGGCCAATCATGGTTATATGACGGCCGTACTGGGGAGAAATTTGAACGTCCAGTAACTGTTGGTTACATGTATATGTTGAAACTGAATCATTTAGTCGATGACAAAATGCATGCTCGTTCTACTGGTTCATATAGTTTGGTCACTCAGCAACCACTCGGTGGTAAAGCACAATTTGGTGGACAGCGTTTCGGTGAGATGGAAGTGTGGGCTTTAGAGGCTTATGGCGCTACTTACACCTTACAAGAGATGCTAACGGTTAAGTCTGATGATGTCGTTGGACGTACCCGAATGTATAAAAATATTGTTGACGGCGATCACCGTATGGAACCTGGCATGCCAGAGTCCTTTAATGTCTTAGTGAAGGAAATTCGTTCTCTAGGTATTAATATTGAACTAGAGCAAGAGCACTAATTAATAATACGGCACTAGCTGTTTAATTAAAATTAAACAGCTGATCAAACCCTCAGTTTTAATACCACTCCGGGAGGAGAAAAAGTTGAAAGATTTATTAAACTTTATTAAGCAACAAAACCAAACTGAAGAATTCGATTCGATCCGAATCGGGTTAACGTCACCTGAAATGGTTCGTTCGTGGTCGTATGGCGAAGTGAAAAAACCAGAAACGATCAACTACCGAACATTTAAGCCTGAAAGAGACGGCCTTTTTTGTGCAAAAATATTTGGGCCAATTAAAGATTATGAATGTCTTTGTGGTAAGTACAAACGTTTAAAACACCGCGGTGTTATTTGTGAAAAGTGTGGTGTTGAAGTTGCGCTCGCTAAAGTTAGACGAGAGCGAATGGGGCATATTGATTTGGCTTGTCCTGTAGCACATATATGGTTTCTGAAATCACTACCGTCCCGTATTGGTTTATTGCTTGATATGACTCTGCGAGACATCGAACGTGTTCTTTATTTTGAGGCGTTCGTAGTAACTGAACCTGGTATGACGACTCTTGAAAGACGTCAATTGCTGAATGAAGAAGCCTATCTAGACGCTCTCGAAGAATTCGGCGACGAATTTGATGCAAAAATGGGTGCCGAAGCGGTTATGGATTTGTTAACTCATATCAATGTTGCTGAAGAAGCTAAAGCGATCCGAGAGGAAATTCCCAACACCAATTCGGAAACTAAGTTAAAGAAATTTACCAAGCGACTTAAAGTTTTAGAAGCATTCATTCAATCTGACAATAAACCAGAATGGATGATTATGACAGTTCTACCTGTCCTTCCGCCTGACTTACGTCCGTTAGTTCCGCTGGAAGGTGGTCGATTTGCTACTTCTGATTTGAATGACCTTTATCGACGAGTTATTAACCGTAATAACCGCTTAAAACGCCTTTTAGATTTGAATGCACCAGACATTATCGTTCGAAATGAAAAAAGAATGTTGCAAGAGTCTGTGGATGCGTTATTAGATAATGGCCGACGTGGAAGAGCTATCACTGGTTCAAATAAGCGTCCACTTAAATCTTTAGCAGATATGATTAAGGGTAAACAAGGTCGATTCCGTCAAAATCTACTCGGTAAACGTGTTGATTACTCTGGGCGTTCGGTCATTGTTGTTGGACCGACTTTGCGTTTACATCAATGTGGATTGCCTAAGAAGATGGCCCTTGAGCTATTTAAGCCATTCATATTCGGCAAATTAGAATTACGTGGGTTAGCTACAACGATTAAAGCTGCCAAGAAAATGGTTGAAAGAGAAGAGTCAGTCGTTTGGGATATTCTTGAAGAAGTTATCCGTGAACATCCTGTCATGTTAAACCGGGCACCAACTTTACATAGACTTGGTATTCAAGCGTTTGAACCTGTATTAATTGAAGGTAAAGCTATTCAGTTACACCCGCTTGTTTGTGCTGCTTACAACGCGGATTTTGATGGCGATCAAATGGCGGTCCATATTCCATTAACTATCGAAGCGCAAGTTGAAGCTCGAGCGTTGATGATGTCAACTAATAACGTACTTTCACCTGCAAATGGACAACCAATTATTGTTCCATCGCAAGATGTTGTATTGGGTTTATATTATTTGACTCGAGAGAAAATTAATGTGGCTGGTGAAGGAATGGTATTTGTCGATACTGCTGAAGTATTGCGAGCTTACCGTACCGGCGTTGCAGAATTGCACGCGAAAATTAAAGTTAGATTAACAGTAACAGAAGTTGACGAAAGCGGCGAAAGTTATGAAATATCAAAATTAGTGGATACGACTGTTGGGCGAGCACTTCTTTACGAAATCGTTCCTACAGGGCTTCCATTTGCGTTAGTCAATTTGAAAATGACGAAAAAAGCGATCTCTAACATTATTAATCAGTGTTACCGACGTTTAGGTCTAAAAGCCACAGTTATATTTGCTGATCAATTGATGTATACCGGTTTTAACTACGCGACTCTTTCGGGAGCTTCTGTAGGAATTGATGACATGGAAATTCCTGATGAAAAAGCGATTATAATTGGCGAAGCAGAAAAAGAAGTTAAAGAAATAGAGGACCAATTTGCTTCTGGTTTGGTCACACAAGGTGAGCGATACAATAAAGTTGTTGATATTTGGTCGCATACTAATGAACAAGTCGCGAAAAAAATGATGGATAACCTCAGTAAAGAGGTTGTTACTGATGCTGATGGGAAAGAGGTAGTTCAAGAATCCTTCAACTCAGTCTTTATGATGGCTGATTCTGGGGCTCGTGGTAGTGCAGCCCAGATAAGACAGTTAGCCGGTATGCGTGGTTTGATGGCAAAACCAGATGGTTCAATTATCGAGAGTCCAATCAAAGCTAATTTTAGAGAAGGTCTAAGTGTTCTTGAGTACTTTATTTCGACTCATGGTGCACGTAAAGGATTGGCTGATACCGCCCTAAAAACTGCGAACTCTGGATATCTAACGCGTCGATTGGTTGATGTAGCACAAGATTTAGTTATTACCGAAACCGATTGTGGAACTGATAAAGGTCTCGTTATGTCACCTTTAATTGAAGGTGGCGATGTTGTTGAGCCACTTGGCGAGCGAGTTCTTGGGCGTGTTCCAGCGGAACATGTCTATAAGCCAGGTACTGATGAATTGTTGTGTGAAGCGGGTACTTTACTTGATGAAAAATGGGTTGAGACTTTCGAAGAGAATAGTGTCGATCAAGTCGTTGTTCGTTCAGTTATTTCTTGTGAAACTCGTCATGGTGTATGTGCACTCTGTTACGGTCGTGACCTAGCGAGAGGCCATTTAATTAACATCGGTGAGGCTGTGGGTGTCATTGCGGCTCAATCAATCGGTGAGCCTGGAACACAGTTGACGATGCGTACGTTCCATATCGGTGGTGCGGCATCGAGAGCTAGCGCAGAAAACAACGTTCAGATTAAAAATGATGGTGTTTTGAAGTTACATAACTCTAAGTTCGTAACTCGTAAAGACAAAAAACTAGTCATCGTATCTCGTTCTACTGAATTAACTCTTATCGATGAGTTCGGACGGGAGAGAGAGAGATATAAAGTCCCTTATGGTTCAGTTCTAGAGTATAAAGATGGAGCTAAAGTAAAAGGTGGCTCTATTGTTGCTAACTGGGATCCACATACTCATCCGATTATTACTGAAATAGCTGGTCAGTTGAAGTTAGAAGATGTCATTGAAGGCGTCAATATGGCCCGTCAAACGGATGATGTCACTGGGTTAAGCTCATTATTGATTACTGAGTCCAAGCGAACAGGTACGAAAGCTAATGATCTTCGTCCACGTATTATTCTGCTCGATAAGAAAGGCAAAGAGCTGAATATTCCAGGAACTAAAACTGCTGCTCAATACGTGTTGCCAATCAATGCAATCGTTAGTATGGAAGATGGTTCTGACGTCGGTGTCGGTGAGGCAATCGCTCGTATACCGCAAGAAGGATCTAAGACTCGTGATATTACCGGTGGTCTTCCTAGAGTTGCTGATTTATTTGAAGCCCGTAAACCAAAGGAGCCAGCAATTCTCGCAGAAATTTCTGGAATGGTTAGCTTTGGAAAAGAAACTAAAGGCAAGCGTCGATTAGTGATTACGCCTCAAGAAGGGGATGCATATGAAGAGTTGATCCATAAATGGCGTCACTTTAACGTTTTCGAAGGTGAAAAAGTTGAAAAAGGCGAAGTGGTTTCAGACGGAGCAGATAATCCACACGATATTCTTAGACTTAAAGGGGTCAGTCCTCTTGCTAACTATATAGTTAACGAAGTACAAGACGTATATCGTTTACAAGGTGTTGGAATCAATGATAAGCATATCGAAGCAATTGTGCGACAAATGCTTCGAAAAGTACTTATCACTGATTCTGGTGATAGCTTATTGCTAAAAGGTGAGCAAGCTGAATATAACCGAGTGTTAGAAGTAAATGATCAATTGGAGAAGGAAGGTAAAGAGCCTGTAAAATACCAGCGAGTATTAATGGGTATTACTAAGGCTTCTTTAGCGACAGAATCGTTTATTTCTGCTGCATCTTTCCAGGAGACTACTCGGGTACTTACCGAAGCAGCGGTTGCTGGTAAGAAGGATAATCTTCGTGGTTTGAAGGAAAATGTTATTGTTGGTCGATTGATTCCTGCGGGAACTGGACTTACGTATCATGAAGAACGCAGAAAGCGTTTGGCTGGAGAATTTGAGTTTGACACGGAAGAGTCGATTTCTGCAGAAGATGCAGAGAAAGCACTCAGCGATGCTCTTAGCTCTTCATTAGTAGAAAACGGAACAGACGAATCTTAGAAAATCGCTCTCTAACAAAGCAATACCAGTTGGTTTGGCAATGTTTTGTTAGAGATGTTTTGAGATAATTAGTAATTTGGTGTCCTCAGTCCTGCTAGGTCACCAGCTTGCTTGACATCCGATTACTAGGCCATTACAATGCGCTCCCTTTATTAGGTTGCGCAAAAAATGATCTAATAATTGGGTTTTTATTAAGTAATATAGCTGGAGTTATTGTAAACAATGTCAACTACTAATCAGTTGGTACGCAAAGGGCGTAAGAAAATCGTCGCTAAGAGTAAAGTACCTGCGCTAGAA
>JAHRVB010000026.1 GCA_019090895.1 Kangiellaceae bacterium | reverse complement strand
CGTTTGGAGTTACTTGTAGGTTGTTGGCATTTTCAACCAGTTGCTTGTGCGCCCATTGAGTGATTTTTTGATGGTTCTTCATTTCTCCAAGAGAAGCCAAGCTATGGCTCGCGATACCTTTTCGACCGGTTAGAAGTTCAATGGTCTTGTTACACAGTGCTTCAGTGATGCCCGCATAGACGGAGTTAATGATGGGGAAAACAAACGTACTGGTCAAGTTGAGCGCTGGATGCCATACCCCTCGAGGTCGTTGTAAGGCAATTTTTTCATCTGGAATAAAGATATCTTTGAATTCAACGGAACAAGAACCAGTTCCTCTCATACCCATGGAATCCCAATCGTCGATAATGGTGATTCCGTCAATATTCATTGGGCTGCTAAAATGTAAGACTGTTTCTTTTTCTTCGTCTTTAAAGGCACAACTCGTTATAACGACATCGGCCAATTGAGCACCACTACAGAATGACTTTCTACAATTTATTAGATAACCGCCATCGACTTTCTTTGCAGTTCCATTAGAAGATAACCAATCGCCCCCACCGGTACTGAGTAAAGCAATGTCTTTATCAGCGATTAGCTTTAGGGTGTGAGTCGCCGACTCATCACCATTATTATGCTTGAATACCAAGACGGCGACTAAGTGTTGATGCATTGATAACGTCAAAGCTGTTGAAGGGCAAAAGGTCGCTAGTTTCTTGATGAAGTCACATAGCTCGGAATAACTAATTCCGGATCCGCCAAGTGCTTTCGGCACCAGCATTTTATGTACGCCTTCTCTTTTTAGAGACTTTAAATTTTCCAGAACGAAGTTATTTTCGGTATCCGCTTTTTCTGCATTCTGCTCGAACTTAATACCGTATTCTTTGATGATTGAATCTAACTGCATGAAGAATTCCTTTTTTAATATTATGTTAGTTATATCAGTGAAACGTGATTACTAGGGAAGTAATAAGGTGGTTATATTCTATTCTCACTGGATTGTCGATTAACACCAGCTAAACCACTTTTTCCAAGCCATGTTTCGGCATTGGCGAGGTATTTTTTATTACCTTTTAAAATTAATGTTCTATTCTTAACTGCAGCGTCAAATTCATCCCATCCCATCCAAATACTAGTTAATTGTTTTACTGAAACATCGATGTAAACATTAACATGATAATTCCGTTCGGAATTGCATAACTCTACTTCACCATTTTCGTAGATTAACCAATGGGAGTTTTCATTCTCAGGTGCATCATTGAGATAGAACTCAACAACGAATTTTTCAGGTAAGGTTGATAACGGTACTGCATTTCTCCGAATATCCCACATCAATAGATTAACATCGATATCTTCAACAAGCGGTTCCGTCTTTAACCATTCTTGGCCCCACTTCGCTATATCGGTGACTATAGGGGTCAGTGCGTTTCCAGCATCGGTTAGTTGGTAATGGCTACGGCTAGTCGAATCGCCTGATTTCGTTATTATGCCATTACGGATCATTTCCTTTAATCGATTAGAGAGTAAAGTTCGCGACATTCGTGGAACTCCCTGACTAATGTCATTGAATGAAGAAGAACCAAACAAAAGCTCTCTAATGATCAACATTGTCCAACGGCTACCAACAAACTGAGAGGCGAGGGCTAGCGGACAATATTGACCATACTGATTAACATGCGACATGACCATTCCTTACCATTATTTTGTTGCTATTGTTTGCGTGCTGTTTAATTTTTCGGATGCAATGCTGATGCCCTTTAAACTATTTTTTCTATTTGGCGAAATTTTTAAACAAGCCTGATATTCCTTCAATGCTTCAGCAAAGTTATCGTTTAACATTAACATATCGGCGAGTAGCTCCCTAGCCGGAAGTACCGAACCTGGCGTTACTGGATTCTTGTCCATTGAATCTTCAATATCTGCCGACTCTCGAGCGAGTGATATTGCGAGTTTTGGCTTATTGAGTTGCTGATTTATCCATGCTTCGACTATCAACTTCTGTGACTTGACCATCGCTATCCAATAGTTATCATTCGTTTTTGCAGTCTGATCAAATAACCGGTTAAGCACCGTCAGACTCTCTCTAGCACTCTTTAGATTATTAATACGGGCCGCACCTATTCCTTTCGCGAAATAAGTAATCGCTTCTATTTGGGGAAATTTGTCCCAATTGAAATAATCAGGTTCTCTTGCGTCTAATTTACTCGCTTGTTTCCATTGTTTACTTTCTAGTAGGATTCGTGCCGGAATCGTTGTTAAAGCGTAAGCACTCGGAAAGGTAGTTTGTATTGGGTGGTGTTGTTTTATTTGGTTGGTAATTTCTTTGGCTTCACTGATATTTCCTGTTTGCATGTAGCTGTAAATTAAGTAATCAAGTGCATGAACATAATGAAGTGAAGTAGTTCCTTTGGCTGGATATTTTAGTGCCGCTTTTGCCGAACGAACATTCCAACTAGCGACTTTGTCCCAGTGTCCGAGTCGGACAAAAATATGGCTTGGCATATGTAAAGCATGCGGTACATCTGGCGCTATAGTGCTGTACGCACTAGCGGCTTGATCGGCTAGCGGCGCTAGCAACGGATTGTCGTATGCATGAATTGTGTAATGAATAGCGCCTGGATGACTCGAATTATTCTTAAAAATCTCATCGAGTAGCTCACCAGCTTTTTTTTGTTGGGTATAAGCCGTATCACTTTTAGGTGCCTTTGCAAGCAGAGACAATGCAAACAGGGATGTCGCATCAATATCTTCAGGATATAACAGATAGAGTCGTTGTTGTGCGACTGCCCAAGAATCTACGCGCTGTTTGTTTGACGTATGTTGCCAATTATTGAAGTAAGCTGCTGCTGCTCGAATATATTCTTTTTCTCTTTTTGTTGCTGTTAGTGCAAGTGCTTTTTTAAGTGCCGATTGCCCGCGTTCCAGGGCTTCATTATTAATCGAATCTGGCCATAACGGATGATAAAAACTCATAGAATAACCCCAGTATAAAATCGCGCAGCTGGGAGATTTTTTTATCCACTTTGTAAAGTGATTTTCAGCTTGCGCATACATCATATGGTGTAACAGTGCGACGCCTTCATTGACGGCTTTCTGCGTGTTTTCCTCACAAGACGTCGGAAAGTCCACTTTCCCTAAGTCTTTTAGTTCAATCAGTACTCGGTCCTGAACATCATGATCTTGGTGAGATTGACAAATGCCGCTCATGGTTAATGCGATAATGGCGATAAATGGTTTAACGAGAGATTTAAGTAAAGACATAAGCTCCTCCTAGAATACTGAATTTAATGATCACTAGCGATTATTGCATAGGGAGTATTGAAATAGGCTCACCAATGAATTGACAGCATAGAAGAACCATATGAAAAACGAATAAACGTTACTAGTACAGAAGTTGTACTCCTTTCGAGTTACTCCACTGTGATTGAAAATAATAAAGCTTAGACGGTCCGATTAGTGGGGCAAGATCTTACTGCCCTCGTTACAGTTGAGTAAATATATCACCGGAGTTATCTACGTCGGATTTTTGGCACTAGCTCAATTCAATAGCAACCGAATGGGACTTTCGAAGAATACTCGTCACTGATTTCGTTGGCATGGGTTTGCCAAAATAATAACCTTGACCTATTTCGCAATTGTTATTTCGTAAGAAATTGGCTTGTTTCTTCTTTTCTATACCTTCGGCTACCACTGCTAAGTTGAGCTTGTGAGCCATCGCAATTACAGCTGAACAAATGGCCATGTCACTTTCATTTTTTGGAATGTCTTTAACAAACGCTCGGTCAATTTTTAGTATATCGACAGGGAATTTTTGTAAATAACTAAGTGAAGAGTAACCAGTACCAAAATCATCGATCGATAGTTGTAGACCGAGATTTTTTAGTTGATGGAGTGTACTAATTGTACCATCGATATCATCCATTAACATGCTCTCAGTGATTTCCAATTCAAGGAATCGGCTTTCAAGGTTAGCTTCGTTCAACGCCGTTTCAATGTGGGTCACTAAGTTAGAATCATTAAATTGCTTCGCAGAAAGGTTAACGGCAACTTTTATTCGATCATTGTTTTGCTTATTCCATTCACTGAGTTGGTTACACGCGATATGTAGAATTTTTACACCGAGCGGTACTATTAAACCGGTATCTTCCAGCGCGGACATAAACACCACCGGAGGAACCAGACCTCTTATCGGGCTGTTCCATCGCAATAAGGCTTCTAGGCCTATAATCATACCTGTTTTAAGTTCAACTTGTGGTTGATAGTAGAGTACAAATTCATCGTTTTCGACCGCAGATCTTAATTCGTTTTCGAGTTCAATTCGTTCTTGAGCTTCAGAGTTCATCGATACAGTGTAATAGTGGTAGTTATCTCTTCCTCTACCCTTAGCCTTGTACATTGCTAAGTCAGCATTTCTGAGTAAAATCTCGGATTCTTTTCCATTATCCGGCGCTATAGCGATTCCGATGCTGGTGGTTACTATTAGTTCTTGTTTGCCTAGAGTGAATGGCTGGCGTAGTCTCTTAAGTATTTTTATGGCGATATTGGTTGCATGACTGGCTCCTTTCAAGTGACTGATTAAAATCGTAAATTCGTCACCTCCCATCCTAGCGACGATATCGGATTCTCTGATGCATTCCTTCAATCGCTCGGAGACTTGTATAAGTAAGTTGTCGCCTTGGTCATGACCTAATGAGTCATTGATTCGTTTGAACTGGTCAAGGTCTAAAAAAAGTACCGCAAATTTTTCGTTGGTTCTTGATATTTCAGAAATACTCTGTTGAATGCACTCGGTAAAATAACGTCGATTCGCAAGTCCTGTTAAGGCGTCATGCAGAGCGCTCTTTTTTAATTCTGTTTCCCTCTCTTTAACTTCCTTCTGGAGATCTTCAAGCTGATAGGTGAGACCAACTGTCGTGTCGTCAAGCGTGTCAAATTCATCGGTAAAGATGAAAAACGACTCATCCCTCGACAGTACTTTCTTTACTTTGTTGAAGTCACCCGTTGCTAGCAGTGTCAATGCTTCGGTTAAGCTAGATAAATGATTCATAGGCCGCCACAAAGATATGACAATGAATAGACCTGTGACAACGACCCCTAAAAGCGCAATGAACACGGCTCGATAAACGCCAGACAGGATCTGTTTACGGTTGTCCGAGACATCATTGATCAATATCAAATGGACTAGATCACCAATATTTTGCATTTGCAATGCGATTACCTGGATATTAAGCACTTTTCCATTTTTTTTGAGATAGTTATTCGTGTCGCTCGCATTATCGAGCGCTGTCTTATTGGACAAGCGTTGCAATATATCCATATTGGTTTCAAATGATGTGAGACCTGTAACACTGGCATGCCAGTTTGACAAGTATCGCTTGTCGTTAATAATTTGTGTATCTTTGGTTTTCGTTCCTAACGCACGGGAATTATCGACAAATAAAAGGCCTGTATCCGCACCACTGGCCGTTTTTAAAGAGAGTAACCAATCGGCTACGGAGTGAGTTAGAATTAATACGTTGGTATCCCCACTTGGGGCTAACACTGGTGATGCTAAATAGAAATTACAATCACCGCTACAAATAAATCCCTTAATCGGCATTGGTTCACGTGCGATTTGGTTAACAAGTTCTTTACTTGGCAAGTTACTGGATTCGCCCCATTGACCGATAGTTTTATTTTTTAGGGTAAGTAACTGTGCAGTTCTCAACTGATGTGAAAACTCAAGCCTTCCCCAATTCTTATGTAATGCATGCTCTATTGGATCACCTCGATGACTCGCCGAGTCATACAGCGGTAAACTTTCAACGAGATCTTCTAAACGTTGGAAAACTTGCTGTATTTGGTTGGTGCTCTCTCTATTTTGGTGTACGAACTGCTCGGATTGCTGGTCGACAAATTGCTGATTGAGGCTGTGATAATTGATGACTGAAATAAGTGAATTGATAAAAATTAGTATGAGGCTAACGGAAATTCCTATTTTCCATTTTAAGCTGATATGACCAAAATTTCTTCGACTAGTCATGACTATTCCAGCACTATGCTAAACGTGAAGTAAAATTAAAATCGATACGACAGCATCACGCTGACTGCTTGCCAATATTTTTTGGTTTCAAATGGGTTGGGGTTATTATCTCTGCTTAATTCTGCAGTGCCTTCAATATTTCTTATTTCAGCCAAAAGCATCCAATTGTAAGAGGGTTGCCATTTTACCCCAACTAACCAACTGGATGAGAATGCAGAATGAGCAGGCAGGCCTGTGACCTGCGAGAATTGGCTGCCGTCGCGGTCGTTTTTGTTAAAGTACAATTGTTCGTGGCGCGAGTATATCGACCAGTTGCTATTATGATGATATTGACCTTGAATAAACCAAGAACTAATTGGTTGGATACGAGCGGGTAGAGGGGGTTGAACATAATCAATATCCAGTAGCATATATTCGCTAGTAAGGACAAATAGTTCTGATGCGTACTCCACCGACAAAACTCTCAGGTCGACAGGGATTTCACCGGCTCCAAAAAATGATAGCGGTTCTGTTTTGTATTTTAGATCTGCTGTTATCTTTGACAAGGCAAAACGCCAGCTTTGGTCGCTAAGTGCGTAGCTTAGTCTAGCTTGTTCGATATCTTCTTTATAGAATTTTCCGTTAACAGTTTCGCTGATTAGTGATACTTCAGTTTCGCTATTAATTCGAGCTTTTCCTGAACCAAGTTCCAATAATAGTGTACCTGAGATGGATCGCCATTCAGCGTATCCAGCGACACCATCGGATGAAAGTTGTAGATCCCTCACAAAATCGAAATAGATACTTTCGGGTGCTGAAATAGAAGGGCGTGTAAATGCAACATCACGAGTTTCGTTATAAAAACCGATAACATTCTTAATTCTTCCGGCCCTTCCGCCTAACTGGATTGAACTGTTTATAGGTACTTTGTAATCTATAAATAGGTAATCAAGGGTGATATCACCATCACTTTCTTGGTCGACAATTCTTGAAATTGCCTGACCCGATAATCTGACCCTTGGAGTAAAACGTTTGCTCATATTTAGACCAAGCTCGGTCAATTTAAACGACCCGCTATCACTGTCACCATTGATTTTATTTTCGCTGGTATAAATGATGCCTTGACTAATAAAGCCATTGATTTTCGTCTCGTTCTCTGCAAGGGCGAACGGTGAGTTCATTAAAGATAAACTGATGAATACGAAAACTGAAGGAAGATAAACGCTCTTGTTTGTTTTTGTGTATGGTGAAATATAATTAGTCAGCATAGCTATTTGACCTCTAATACTTTCAGGTTTTCATCTATGAAATTCAACGGGATATAGCCAATGGAACCAGGAGTTCCGGCGACGGCACTTTTCATTTTATCAATGCTTTTGACTTCTTCCGGCGCTTCTCCGGTGCCAGAAAACACCAGTTTGTCCCAGTTCCTTCGAAGCTGGTATGGGAAAAATCCAAGTAAGCCCTTTGAGAACGCTTGGTGAGTTTTATTTCTATCTCTTAGAACAAACACTTTTACTGGTTCGCCGTTAGGCCACTCTTGTAAGTGCATAAAAAAGATTGCTCTAAGTGTTGATTTGTCGATGGATGATTGTTGTATGTCGGTATGAGTAACGATTCTAATTTCTGATTGTTCTATTGATGGGGGGGCAGTTTTTGATGTGGCAAAAGTAACGTAACTAAGCAACAGAATGCCAAAAATTAATTTTGAATAATTCCTTGTTAGCATTCTTTTTTCCACCTGACGGATACGTTATTTTTTTATCAACGTAAATCTCAGTATAGACTAATTAAAACAAAGTAAAGCGCAATGTTATTTAGAATAACAGTTTCGAATAAAATATCTCAAAATGAGAGTTAGGTATGGCGATAATAAACATGGCAGAAATATTTATAGAGTGAAAGTCAATAGAATGGAGTCAGTTAATAAGACTAACTCCTGTTTGGAGGTTTATTGAAATTAACAGCAGGGTTCGTCGGGAAGTTCCCCATTGGGTTAATAGCAGTGCGACTCAAATAGTAATGGTTTTTAATATGATTCTCTTGCTAAAAAATGTTCAAATGTTCATAATTTAAACCGTTGCTAGTTCGGGTTCTTTGTTCGCTAAGTCGACTTTGGTCGCATCCACAACTCTTACATCGGTTATTCCAATAAATCCTAGAAACTGGATAAGATACTTGGTTGCTAGGTCCATTTCGCTGCCGATGGGAACACCACCAGAGGCCATCACTAAGTAAGCTGTTTTGTTTTCTAACAGACCAACCGGACCACTGTCAGTATATCGAAAAGTTAGACGAGCTCGTGCTACCAAATCCACCCATGCTTTTAAAACTGCAGGAATGTTGAAGTTATAGATCGGTGACGAAATTATGACTTTTTCTGCTCGCTGTAGTTCACCAACTAAAGAGTCAGAAAACTCTAATGTTGCTTTCTGAGAGTCTTCTCGCTGATCTGGGTCGGTGAAATTGGCGCCAATCCACTGTTCATCGATGAAGGGCAAGCCAGTTGCCAAATCGCGTTGGTTAACTGTTAATTGGGGATTTGAAGCCGATAATTGTGAGGCGAGTTTAGCGGATACCTGCCGAGTTAAAGAGCCATCATAACGACCGCTAGAGTCGATTTGTAGGATAGTATTAGCTGTTTTAGCTCGGTTAGAAATATTTGGGTTCGTCATGTTAAGTCCAATTCAGTTGTTTTGATTGTGGACTAGTTTATAGTTGTCTAAAAATAGATAAACAGGTGTGTATTGAACTCATTGTTCTTATTAATAGAACAATGGTGTATGATTATATCGCAAGTGTTAGCATATCTAGGTGTTGATTCTAAATTGTTGTGACTTTCCAAATTCATACTCTTAACCAGAATTTTACTATTATGAACCCCATTGAAGAGATGCAAACTTTTATCCGAATAGTTGAAGCGGGCAGTATTACTAAAGCGTCAGAGCAAATGAACACAGTTAAATCTGCGATAAGTCGACGGTTAACCGAACTTGAGAAAAGGCTTGGCGTTACATTGTTAACTCGAACAACGCGTAGTCAAACCCTAACGGATCCAGGTAAACGATATTACCAACAATCAATTAGGATAATTGATGACTTAAGGGAGGTAGAGTCGAGTATAAAGAATGAACACTGCGCTTTGGCTGGGAACATTAAAGTAGCAGCTCCGTTTTCTTTTGGATTGAAACATCTAGCCCCTGCACTTAGGGAATTTAACGACTTACACCCTGATATTTTCCTTGATGTCGATTTTAACGACCGAAAAGTTGACCTGATCGAAGAAGGGTTCGATTTAGCAATCAGAATTGCAAAATTGACCGACTCCAGTTTAAAGGCGCGTAAAATTACGCACATCAATACGATTTATTGTGCAAGTCCGAGTTATTTGGAAAAATACGGCACGCCTGCAGAACCGTACGACTTATATAACGGCCATGTTAGGGTCCGATATAATCTGACCGCAGAAGGTTGGCAGTTTATTGACAAATTAGGTCAACCAATGAACATAAAAATACCTACGGTAGTAAGCGCTAACAATGGAGACTATTTATGTGAGGAAGCGATTGCTGGAAGAGGGATCATATCAAGTCCTGATTTTATTTGTTATAAAGCGATTAAGAGGGGGCAATTGATACCAATTCTTACTGACTATGTAAAGAAACTCCCGATGGATGCTTATGCGGTCTATCCACAGACGAGACACCTTTCTGTTCGTGTTAGACGGCTTATAGATTTTCTAGCCGAGTATTTTGGAGAGCAGCCTTATTGGAATATTGATTGAAAGACAAGGCCCGTTAGCGCGTAATTATTTGGAATGGTGGCAGCCAACAAAGAAGGTAGGAAGCCTTGCATTAGCCACTCGTGCTTATTATCATGCATTCGGCTGACCAGACATTGCGCCTACATAATCGCGAACATATTTTAGAATTAATAATTAGGGATATTCAAAGGTAGAGTTTTCTATGAAACAGTATTTTACAAAAAGCATTTTCTTGCTAATCGCCTTGTGCACAGCAAATATAGTTATTGCTAAAGAAACTTGCGATTTGAAAGGGATCGGTTTACCTGAAAATGCAGCTAAACCTGAGCAGCTTTATTATTTGGGAACGTGTCATTATAGAAATCAGGATTATTCCAAGTCAGTCGAGCTTTGGAGCGAGCTCTCAAGAATTAAAAATTTAGACCCTTCTTTCGCCGAATTACAAATTAATTCGCTCAACAATCTAGGCTATCTGCTGTTTTTTGGTTTCGGAACCCATGAAGATAAGAAAGCCGCGATCGACCATTGGAGTAAAGCTATTTCTTTGGGGCAAACGGAGTCGGAGTATCATTTATGTCATGCCTATGGTGACAAGGGAGCGTCAACCTATGAGCCTATGAAAGCACTATCACATTGTAAAAAGGCAAGGTTAATCTACCGAGGTATCGAAGACAAGAATGATGATGTCACACAAACGTTGGAACGAATTAATTTTTACCTTAAAGAATTAGGCGAAAGTTGAGCGATATTTGTCTAAATTGCGGGATAAAATCATGATAAAGCACCGATTTTCATTAATATACGTTTGCAAATTAATCTTCGTATGGTGGATTCTTTTTGGACAAAACGGTACAACGCTGGCCTTACAGTCAGAAATATTCAATCGTTGTTTTACCAATACATCCCAAGAATTTGAGTTATGTGCATTAATAACGCCATCAGCTGATGGCGAGAGTGAGGATGCCGTTTATTACCGATATTCTGTAGGGGATGGTTATCAATTTTTGCGGCATTATCAACATACAAACGCAGAAGCATATCGCATATTTTTTAGTAAGAAAGGGACTCTGATTGCAATAGGCGAAGTAAAATTGGTACTCACTGATGGACAGAATGAAACACGATATTCGTATAAGATTTATCGCGCCAATGATTTTCTGAGACAGAGTAAAATCATGAAACCCTTAGCAGTATTAAATGATCGCTTCATTAAAGATATCCATGAATTCACTGATAACGGTGAGGTCACCTATGGATTAAGAATTATTAAAGATGGTTGTTTGGGCCGTTGCCCAGTAGAGATTGATGGACCGTTATGTATAAAAAAGACGACAATTAAACTCTAGATACTGATTTAGGTTTTAGAATAATTTAGTGACTGTTGTCGATTAACTTGATTCTCATTCGTCTAAGTCTGTAGACAGACTCAATTATTAAGGTAGAAATTTATTATGAGAAAGTACTTATTATTCGTTATTTTGATTTTAGCTCTCGTTGCAAATGCGAACGGGAAGCCGGAAGAACAGAAGCAGCAGATTGCTAAACGTACCGAGCATACTTTTAAATTGAAAGACGGCGGCAACGGACCGCAGGCGACACTTGAAGCCGCGAATTGGTTAGTCGGTTCTTGGAAAGGAAGTGCTTTTGGTAGTCAATTTGAAGAAGTCTGGAACCCACCATCTGCCGGAAGTATGGTAGGTATGTTTAAGCTTTTTGATAAAGAAAAAGGCGTTTCCTTCTATGAGCTAATGTTGTTGAAAGAAGAAAATAACAGTTTGTCGTTATTGGTAAAGCACTTTAGCGCCGACTTTACCGCTTGGGAAGAAAAAAGCGATCACATTAATTTCAAGCTGGTAAAAGTCGAAGAACAAGCGATCCATTTCTCTGGACTGAGTTTTTATAAGAACGGAGACAATAAAATTGATGGCTATATTGTGATGAAACAATCGGACGGTACTATAAGAGAAGAAAAAATCAGTTATGTCCGTTCCAATTAACAATGAGTTTCATGGTCAACTATTCTTTATTTACCTTGAAGTGTATTCGGGCGACTGTTCTAACAAACAATAGTCGCCCAGTTAAGGGGATTCACTAGACCAGTAAACTACTCTTCTGCCACTTTACCTTTTATAGCGATTACGTCAATTTCTTTCGCTTGTAAGTATTCTGCGACGGCCTCAGTGTCTTGGCGCATCTTTGGTAGTACGATATCTCGCATTCGATCGAGCTGATTCTTTAATAATTCAGCGGCATATTTTTTACCGAGCAACGAATTCTCAGCCTTGTTAATGATGTCATTGGTTTTAGAATAGAACCGTCTTGTTTCTGTGAGATAAAAACTTGGCGTCGAGAGCGTTGTTTCGGAATACTTCATTGCTTCCCATACAAAGGTACTGATGTTTGGATTCTTGGCTTTAAGTAGATGGCCAGGTGTTCCTTTTAACATAACTTCATTATTGTATTGCTGCAAAATTTGCACGTTATCTCTTACTTCGTCATAAAGAGCGCTGCGCAAATAGTAGTTGTCTTGCCGTGTTTGCAAATCGTCGAACTCGATGGCTTGGTGAAGGCCCGCTTGAGCGGCAAGATAGACCCCTATGATAGTCGCAGCAATAGTAAATACTTGGCCAAGCCAAAATCCAGAGCGCGCTAAATCTTGATTATCAAGTTTCTTGGTACCTTTTTTTAATAGAGTTGAATTCTCAGACGTCTTGTTCGATGGGCTCATTTTAAGTCCTTCTATTTTTTTAAACGCGTAAGGTACTACAACTCTCTCAAAACGAGAACTAATTTTTACCAATTTGAATGAAAAGAGCAATTATTTTTCGAGAATATAAGGATCAGATCGTAATTTATGTCTGCTTTATATCGATAAGTAGAAGGCTAAAAATACAGGTCCAAAGTAGATGATTGCAACAGTAAATAAGGCGATTTTCGGGTACAATGTAAGGTTGTAATTGGTGATTCTAACGTTGTGCGTGAATTCATGTTTTGGCGCATATTAAAAGGAATGATATGAAAGATAAAAAAATAAGAAAGACCTTGTTGGCTCTTTTTCTGGTGCTTGGGAATCAAACAGTTTCTGCAAAAAATCCGTTAGAATTCGGTAATGATATAAGAACTGCCGATCCGTCTGCCCATGTATGGGCGGATGGAAAAATGTATTTGTATACCTCACATGATGAAGAGTGCCAACAAGATTTTTGGATGAAAGACTGGCATGTATTCTCGTCAGAAGATTTGAATAATTGGACCGACCATGGTGCTGTTCTTTCTGTGGATGATCTTTCGTGGGCCGATAACTATGCGTGGGCGCCCGATGCGGCCTATAAGAATGGTAAATACTACTTCGTGTTTCCTGCTGGTACAGGTCACAAAGACAGAGTTAATCCTGAAAAAAGTACTAAGTGGATGGGTATTGGAATAGCTGTAAGCGATACACCAACGGGGCCTTTTAAAGATGCAATTGGTGCCCCTCTTTGGAAGGAACCGTACGCCAATGACCCTACTCTATTTATTGACGAAGACGGGAAACCTTATCTTTATGTTCATGCGAAAAAATATGATTACCATGTCGTAGAATTGTCCGATGACCTACTCAGTGTAAAAGGTGAATTTCAAAAAATGGATATGGGGGGTTATGAACCTAAAATGGAGGGGCCTTGGGTATTCAAACGAAATGAATTTTATTATTTTACGATGCCAGAGAATAATCGCAAGCTCAGTTACTACATGTCAAAATCGCCGCGAGGTCCTTGGGAATATAAAGGCGTTTTTATGAGTGAAGAAAATAATGCTAATAACCACCACTCAATTGTCAAATATAAAGGTCAGTGGATTTTATTTTATCATCGCTGGATAGATACACCAGAATCAGGTTGTAAACTGCGAAAGCGACAAAGACACAGTGCGGCGGAGTTTTTGACTTTTAATATTGATGGAACAATACAAAAAGTTAAACGGACAATGGAAGGTGTTAGTTATTTTTCAAAACGGATTAAAGAGTAGACGGATTGAACCGTAATGTTTTGGCTATAGTGATTATTAATTAGCAGGATAATCCATGGTTAGTTCTCTTTAATTACAAACAAAAAAAAAGCCAGCTACATACAATGTGTAACTGGCTATCAAGGTAGAAAGTTTATAACGAGAGGACAGGCGTTACAAACTTTCGGTTCTAACTAGAAGTTATATCGAGCACCTAAGAAGTACTGACGACCGGTGTGGTTATATTCACGTACTAGGTTCAAAGTACCGTCACCCGTTGTAAATAACCGTTCGTTTTCGTCTGTTAGGTTTAACCCTTCAAAACTAATCGTTAAGTTTTCAGTCACATTATAAAATGCTGAAAGATCAAAGTGAGTTCCACCACTTGTTCCGTGACCTTGATTACCGTTACTACCAGTAGCATCAGTTATATAGTCATCACGTTTGTTGGAAGAAATCCTTGCTCCATAAGTTTCAGTTTCATAGTAGATTGTGATGTTCGAAGAGTTTTTAGACAACCCTTCAAGCGGACTATTAAAATCATTGTCGCCATAGACCGTTTCAGAATCAACATAAGTGAAGTTGAGAACTGTACCAAAGTTGTTGAATGGTGCTGGTAAAGCTGAGAAAGGCTGTTGATAAATAAGTTCGAAACCTTTTAGCGAGGCACCGTCATTATTTAAAGGGATCGAATGATCATAAAGCTCAGTAGTCGGATCTACCCAAGTTGCCGCATCATAAGACGGATCAGCAAGTACTTGATCACGATAAACGGGATCGAGCAGTTTCTCTTCAGACGCTCTGGCAATAAAGCTCTTGATGTCTTTGTAGAAATAAGTGGCAGCAAGTAAAGCTTCGTCATCAAAATACCACTCAACACCTAAATCAATCGCATTAGCTCTAAATGGGTCTAGATTTGGATTCCCTCCAGAAAGCTGGCCATTAATACCAGACAAAGAGGCTGTTGGAGTCAAAGAACCCAAAGATGGACGAGTCATTGTACGAGCAAGATTAAGACGAATTTGAACGTCATCGGCAGCTTCTAAAACAAAGTTTGCTGTCGGCAATATATCATTGTAATCGTTGTCGATAGTCACCCAATTGAAATCACCATTAACAGGATCTGCTACTGCGCCGCCCATGGTTGCGTCTGTCTGTACCGCTCTAACACCGACGTTATAACGTAAGTTCATACCACCTAGATCGACTTCACTATCGTACTCAACATACACGCCTAAAGTTTTTTCTTCTACTTCCCATGTTGAACCATCATTTAGATCTGGTTCCCAAGCGCCTAAGGCATAAGCTGCAATTGTGCTGTTAAAGTCTACAACAAGAAAATCGCTAGGATAGTTTGAAGGTGCACCTAAACCAGTACCATAGTTACTTACCGGAACTGAGCGCGTTAATCCAGCAGTACTAGCGGGAGTCGTTCGATCAGAGATATTGGATTCAAGAGTTTCAACAGAGCGAGTATTGGAAATTAACCCGGTCTT
Source organism: Kangiellaceae bacterium (assembly GCA_019090895.1). Lineage (GTDB taxonomy): Bacteria > Pseudomonadota > Gammaproteobacteria > Enterobacterales > Kangiellaceae. The sequence goes on along the minus strand of JAHRVB010000026.1, from coordinate 30,071 downwards.
TAAAACACCTTCAGATAATTCCCAAGTGAGGTCTAATCTAAATGTATCGTTTTCTCTTAGAGCATCATTAGCTCTAATGGTTGGGCCTGAAAAAACGAATGCTGCCGGGTCCATATGGTTGTAACCATATTCGAGAGTAGAAACATTTGCATTGTCAGTGAAGTCAAATCCAAAAGTATGACTGTCGATTGTGGTCATGTTAAAACGATATTGTTCAACCCTAAAATCAGATTCAGCTTGTCCAAACATTGTATCAATGGTGATGTTTGGAGTGACATCCCAGCTCGCAGAAATGACCGCTTGGCTAAAATCAGTTTCTGAAACCGTTAGTCGACTCTCTGAACGGGCAAATACACCACTAAAGGTTCCTGCTTGCATGTATTGACCTGTAGGATCAACCGTGACACTCAATGGAGTGATCCCATCTTGAGAATTACGGAACATTTCAAAATAGTTTAAGCTTTCACGATAATTTTCTAATTTCGATTGAACTAAATCTAATGTGAAAACTAAGTTGTCAGTCGGTTGAAATTGAATAGAACCAGTCATACCTAATCGGTCTTGGTCATTTCCAAAGTAATCTGTTCGAGGCAGTCTCGGGTGCCATAAACAATTAAGAGCGTCTGCTGAAACACAGCTAGAATCTGGAGTTGGTGTGCCGTTTACAACGGTAGAAGTAGTGTCTGCCCATGTTCGACCGTTTCGTTCAGCGGTTGTCCAACGTACTGTACCGTATCCTTCTTGTCTTACGGTTCTTTCAGTGCTGGCTATTGAGAAAAGAACTCCAAATTTGTCGTCAAGAAATGTGTTACTGAAAATTGCTGAAAGTCGTGGATCGTTTTCTTCGGTTAAATCGTTGTAACCCATCTGTCCAGCAACTGAAAAATGAAGCCCCGGATTATCAAAAGGTCGACCAGTATACAGGTCGATTGTTGCTGCGATGCCGCCTTCTTCAACTGATGCGGTTGGTGTTTTTTGAATATCAACCTGATTGAAAAGCTCAGATGCAAAAACATTAAAATCGAATGCTCGGGTACTGTTGAATCCGCCTGAGGAATCTAAGCCGTCTGTACTAGATGGAACTTCCATTCCATTTAAAGTTGCTCGTGTAAAGGCTGGTCCTAACCCCCGTACTGTAATTTGTCGACCTTCACCACCTTCTCTAGAAATCGCAACACCTGCAATTCGTTGAATTGATTCAGCGATGTTTAGATCTGGAAATTTACCCATGTCTTCAGCAACAATCGCGTCTTTTCCATTTAATGCATTTCTTTTCTCATTGAGAGCTTTGCTGAGAGAGCCTCGAAACCCGACGATTTGGACAACGTTCTCTGAATCTTCTGCATCGGTTTCATCTTCTGCTTCTTCGGCAAAAACGGTTGGCGTCATTGCAACTGATAGGCCACCGACGATAAACATCGAAGCGAACAGTTTGTTTAGTTTAAAACTTGGTTTGTTCATAGTATTTCCCCGTATTTTATATCTATTATACTTATGTTAGTCGTTCAATTAATCTGCGCAAGGAGGTCAATTCCTCGTCGTTCATTCTCAAACTAAACTACCTAAATGACTCGGTCCGATCATTTTGCCACCGGTAGCAGTATTTATAGTTATATAAAATATGGGTGTTTGTCAACTAAGTTTTTTTATAAAAAAGACTCAAAACGAGTGTTATTTACCTTCTAGGCCGTTACAGCCTTGGAGTTGGGCTTTTTTTATTGGACTTGGGTATAAGCAGAGTAATGAAAATTCTCCAAATTGAAGAGTTCCGGAAGACCGTCAATTTTTTAAATTAATTAGATTCTTGTCGATATTTGGTTCTAAATACTTCCTCTTTCCATCATCAATATTTACTTTAAGCTGATTAAAAACAGGATGTTATGAGAAGTGTTGCGAGAGTCCTATTCATTTTTTTAACTGGGGAACTTCTGCTAAAAATATCGTATTTACCGACCTAGTTAGCTGGGTTTATTAGCTGGAAACAACCTGTTTATCATTTTTCACGTTGACTTGATGCTGAAAATCAATTTAAATGTCTACCGGTGGCAATTTCGTAAAGTACACAATTTGACCATTGTTTGGGTGACAAAACAACCCAGGTACTGGTTTGTCAATTAGAATAATAAGAGTGAAGTTTCCAATGAATGTGGTGTTTAGGTTCATAGTGATAGGTTTTGCCTTTTTGTTAGCGACATCGCTAGTGGCTAAGTCTTTAATTGAAGACCCTAAAAAGGTGGATTATGTCGATAAAGCGATTGCTAACATTGTTTCAACGATTCAGAAGCCGAAGATAAGCTCGCGTTCAGTTTCGATCACTGAGTTTGGCGCGCAAGCTGGACTGAACATTGATTCTAGGTCTGCAATTAACTCGGCAATTACCACTTTATCGCGAAAAGGAGGCGGTCGTGTCATTATTCCTAAAGGGATCTGGCTCAGTAATGGTCCTGTTATTTTAAAGTCAGGTATCGATTTGCACCTAGAACAAGGAGCAACCTTATTATTTGGCAGCGAAGCGAAAGATTACCTCCCTGTTGTTAAACAGCGTTGGGAAGGCACAGAGGTTTATACTTATTCGCCTCTAATTTACGCCAATAACGTGAAAGATGTTGCGATTACGGGGTTGGGAATCATTGATGGTAATGGCGATAGTGAATTTCATCCGTGGTATAAACAGCAATCTGCAGATATTCAAGCGTTGCGTAGCATGGGAATAGAAGGTGTACCGGTAGACAATCGGATTTTTGGAAAAGGACATTACCTACGGCCTCCACTCATTCAAATATTTGGTGGAGAAAGAATACTGTTGAAGGACTACACAACGAAGAACTCGCCTTTTTGGGTCAACCATTTGGTTTATTCTGAACATGTGACCGTCACGAATATAAAGGTAGACAGTCATCGTGGAAATAATGACGGTATCGATATTGAATCGAGTCGTTATGTGTTGGTAGAAAATAGTCACTTTAGAACAGGCGATGATGCGGTGGTGATCAAGTCTGGACGTGATAAGGATGGCCGTGATATTGGGCGTGCAAGCGAGCATATCGTTATTCGAAACAATAATATGGCCGGCGAAGATGGAATTGGACTCGGTAGCGAAATGTCAGGCGGAATTAGTCATGTTTATTTCACAGACAATGTCATGCAAAGTGGTAAAGCTGCCATTCGATTTAAAGGGTCTCTCGATCGAGGTGGAATTGTAGAACATATTTATGTACGTAATATGAAAATAGCTGAATTCGATAATATCATTTGGTTTCAGCTTAATTATCCCGGAGTGATTAAAGGTGGTTTTCCACCAATTTATCGCAACTTGGTCTTTGAAAATATCACCGTAGAAAAAGCGAACCACACTGTAATCGAGGCGCATGCACATAAGAACTTTCCAATTGAAAATGTTTTAATCAAGAACTTAACCGTGAAACAGGCAGGTAAAGCAATAGTGCTGGAACATGTTAAAAATCTTAGGCTAGAGAACGTTTCAATCAATCAAGAAAGTATCAATGGACAATTGGATTGGCAGTGATCAATGAGCGATTTATAGGCAATACTATTTAATAGGTTTTACCATTTAATAGGTTCGGAGCTTCAATTAACTGGGTGTTAACTGAAAAATTAAAATTAGATTACAGGCGGTTTATCAAGTGGATTCAACTAGAAGATTACTACTCAAAGGTTTGACAGCCAGCGCAGTATTGCCGCTGACTAGTTGTGGGTTATCTGATCAATCCTCAGAATTGCTCGCAGCTGATGACTGGGTGTTAGCTAAAAATATTAGGCTTGCAATTCAATCGACAAGTTTTGCTAGAAGAACACTGCAAGTTTCAGATTTTGGAGCGCAAAATAATGGCGAGTTCGATAATACTGAAGCCTTTAAAAACGCAATTAGCGAATGCCACCGTCTGGGTGGCGGCCGAGTTAATGTAGCGCCAGGTGAATACTCTTGTGGGCCGATTCATCTATTATCGAACGTTAATCTTCATCTCCAAGAAGGAGCAATGATTAGCTTTAATAAAGACCCTAAAAAATATTTACCTGAAGTACTAACTCGCTGGGAAGGATTAGAGTTAATGGGTTACTCGCCACTCGTATATGCATATAAGCAAGAAAATATAGCCATAACGGGAAAAGGTGTTTTGAACGGGAATGCCGACAATCAAACTTGGTGGCCTTGGAAAGGACCACGAGACGATGCTCATTGGGACCTTATTAAAGACGAAGATCAAAAAGTCGCTCGGCAAAAACTCATGAAAGATGCCGAAGATGGCGTACCTGTTGCTGAACGTGTCTACGGTGATGGTGCGTTTTTACGCCCACCACTGTTTCAACCTTATGGTTGTGAAAGAGTATTGGTAGAAGATGTGACAATCAAGAATTCACCATTTTGGCTTTTAAATCCTGTTTTATGTAAACACGTGACCGTGAAAGGCGTGTCATTTTTGAGTCACGGTCCCAATTCAGATGGTTGTAATCCAGAATCTTGCGATCATGTATTAATAGAAAACTGTACCTTTGATACCGGTGATGATTGTATTGCGATTAAATCGGGCAGAAACGCCGACGGGCGTCGATTAGCAACACCGAGCCAAAATATTGTTATTGCTGATTGCAATATGAAAGACGGTCATGGAGGTGTTGTGATCGGTAGCGAAATCTCCGGTGGTGTCAATAATGTTTTCGTTGAAAACTGTGTCATGAATAGCCCTCATCTAGAACGAGTTATTCGAATAAAGACCAATTCAGTTCGTGGAGGTTTAATTGAGCATATTCGGGTTAGAAACATCGAAGTCGGTACTGTGCAAAACGCAATCGTGATTAATTTTTTCTACGAAGAAGGGGACAAGGGAAAGTTTGACCCCATTGTGCGAGACATAAAAATCGAGAATCTGAATTGCAACAATATTCTTGATAAAGCGCTGCATCTTCAAGGATTTGAGCGCGCGCCAATTCAAGATTTCAATCTTGAAAATTGCCAATTCAGAAATGTAAAAAATAAGTCGATAGTCCAACATGTCAGTAAGTTCTCACTCGTTAATGTGAGCATAAATGGTTCGAAAGTCAGTGCGGATCAATTATTGAATCAGGGTTAATGGATGTTACTCAATAAATTCGTGCTTAGAGAGTAATTGAAGTATTCAGTTAAATGAACTTGATGTCAGTAGGTGTGAACTCAAGCTAATAAATTATAACGGTCAATTGAGATGACCATTTTATATAAAGGAAACAGAAATGAACGACCCGAAACAGTCGCTGAGCTTACATCCAGACAGGCTTTTTTCAAGCGACCCAACGGTAGTGGCGATTGCCAGAAGTCTCTATCAAGAAATAAAAGATCTACCCATCGTTAGTCCCCATGGACATACGGATCCACGTTGGTTCGCTGAGAATAAAAACTTTGGTAACGCTTTTGAGTTATTTATTAAGCCCGATCATTACGTATTTAGAATGTTATATAGCCAGGGTATTGACCTCGAAAAATTAGGAATCCCTCACCACGGAGAGCTAGGAAAGCAACAACAGCCAGCGGCATTTGAACCCGAAGGAGTATGGCAGTTATTTGCTGATAATTATCATCTGTTTGCTGGTACCCCGAGTGGATATTGGCTCGATTATGTTTTCCATAGTGTATTTGGTTTGAATGAAAAACTATCGAGTATTAATGCACAAGACTATTATCAACGAATTACACAGCAGCTCACCACTGAAGCATTTTTACCCAATACATTGATGGACACTTTTAATATCGAGTTGATAGCAACGACAGAAGGCGCATTGAATGACCTTCGTTATCACAAAGATATTAAGAATAGTAAAATGGACAAACGCGTCATTACAACTTTTAGGCCAGACGATGTAGTTGATCCCAGTAACGAAGAATTTACCGAGAACCTAGCAACTTTAAGTGAACTCACAAAAGAGAACACATCAACTTGGAATGGCTACCTTAAGGCTATTCGAGCGCGCAGAGAATATTTTAGAATCGAAGGCCGCGCAACAGCAACGGATCACGGCCATCCATCGGCATTAACTGCAGACTTATCACCATTGGAATGTCAAAAGTTACTTGATCACTGCATGACAGGCAAAGCGACCGCGCAGCAGCACGAACTATTCCGCGGCCAAATGTTAACAGAACTTGCGGGTATGAGTATCGAAGACGGAATGGTAATGCAAATTCATCCCGGAGCGCACCGAAACCATAATCAATCTGTATTTGATATTTATGGCAGAGATAAAGGCGCAGATATTCCAATGCAAACCGAGTATGTCAATGCATTAAAACCCATGCTAAGCAAATACGGTAATAACCCTAACCTGAATATCATTTTGTTTACTCTAGATGAAACAACCTATAGCCGAGAACTCGCACCGCTTGCGGGACACTATCCTAGCCTTAAACTTGGCCCTGCTTGGTGGTTTCACGACAGTCCTGGGGGAATGTTGAGGTTTAGACAACAAGTGACAGAAACCGCAGGATTTTATAATACAGTCGGCTTTAACGATGATACTCGCGCATTTCTTTCTATTCCAGCGCGACATGATGTTGCACGTCGAGTTGATTGCCGATATTTAGCGGAGTTGATTGCAAATCACCAAATTTCGGAAACTGAGGCGCATAAGCTGGCTTATCAGTTAACCTATGGACTTGTTAAAAAGGCCTATAAACTGTACTAACGAATACCGTAGCGCATTACCTGAACAGTTCGAAAAAACAACGGGCGAATAAAAATGAATAGAACTAAAGAAAAGTCGATTACCAGCAAATGTTTATTTTTTATTACAGTTCCTTTATTGACGGCGTTTTTTACCGCCAGCTGTGGAGAAACAAGTGGACCAGCGAGCGAGCTTGATTCGTTTGATAAAAAGGCCGCTACTAAATCTACTCAAATTGCACAGGTGGAACTGACGAATCCGTCTGTCTTCGCTCGAAACGACCAGCCTGTCTATATAAGCTATTACGACCTGGGGATTTCCAAGAATAATCAGCAAGCGATAGAATTATTCGTCAGTGTTAATTCGAACTTGATACCGAGTCAGGATATTGATACTGACTATGATGGTATTAATGATTCAGTTTTTTTTCTTGCTGATCTTGAAGGAAACGAGCCAGTTACTTATGTGATTAAATCTGCATCAAAAAAATCTAAAAACTCTTACAAAGTTAAACGTACTCAAGCAGAGATTTCTCACAAAACAGGTGGCGAATGGATATCCCATTCCAAGAAGAAAAAGGGCGATTTCAAAGAATATACTGGCGGTGAGTTTGTTAATGTTACGGAGCTCTCTCCACCGGCCCATTACACTGACCATTCTAATTGGATACGCTATGAAGGACCTGGCATAGAGTCCGATAAAGTGGGTTACAGAATTTACTTAGATTGGCGGAATGGATTTGATATATTTGGTAAGAATACTAGCGAGCCCGCCTTACAAAAAGTTGGGCTTGATGGTTATGACTCATATCACCATATGCAACCTTGGGGGATGGATATTCTAAAAGTTGGAAGTTCACTCGGCTCTGGCGGATTTGGACTGTGGAATGATAATAAGTTGTCACTTGTTTCTGACGTTGGAAACTGGAAAGCAACGGTATTAGAAAATGGTGACTTACGATCTTCAATAAAAATTAACTACAACGATTGGAATAATAGCCTTAACATTCAAGACTTGACGGCTAACATTTCTATGAACGCAGGTAGCCGTTTAGCGAATGTTGAATTGCAATTTACTAACGACATACCGGCAATGGCAACAGGAGTGGTTAAACATAAAGAAACAGAGTTAATTGTTGGTGAATTAGATATTACTGGCAAAGCGTATTCTTATATAGCCAGTTGGGGTAAACAAAGTTTGGACGATTCGATGTTGGGAATGGCTATATTCTTCAAGAGAGAAGATTTGCTGAAAGTAACCCAAGATGAAAAGAATTATTTGGCCATATTGAAACCGAGCGGCAAGAAAAGCCAGCAGAAATTAAATTATTTATTTGCTGCTGCCTGGGAGCCAGAAAGTAGCATATCTAGCAAAGATAAATTTATTGAATATTTGGACCAAGAAACTGAAAAGTTGACTATAGATCCCCGTTCACGATTGAAGACCGCATTGAGTCAGTCGCAAACAGTCATCGAGATTAAGGCTGCCGATGCACTTTCGTGGAGTACCAAACTAGCTGACTCTGAACTTAAGCGCAAAGCCTTGAACTATCATTATAATGGCTGGGACGAGAACCGAAAGCGAAAGCCAAAATTCGAATATGACATTGTTGGACTTCAGCCATTGGCCTATTATGAACTTGCATCTCTTACAGGAGATAAAAATCACTCTGAGGTGATTGAGAAAGTAACTGCTACATTTATTACTGAAGAGGGCGACATAAGGAAATATAAACAGAAAAAATTCAATATTGACAGCGTTGCTCCAGGGAGGAATTTACTCAAACTCTACAAAGATACTAATCATAAGAAGTATAGAACTGCAGCAGGACATTTGAGAAAACAGCTAGCTGAACAACCTAAGACTACCCAAGGTGCTTTTTGGCATAAACAAAAGTATACCAGTCAAGTTTGGTTAGATGGCGTTTATATGGGTATGCCGTTTCTTGCAGAATACGCCATGATGTTTGAAGAAGGGCAGCAGCAAACAGACACTCTAGAGCAAGTTGTTAAAGAATTCCGACTCGCCAGAAAATACTTAAAGGATAAGCAAACGGGTCTCTATTATCATGCGTGGGACGAACAAAAGAAACAGGATTGGGCAGATAAGGAAACTGGACGTTCTAGTTATTTTTGGGGCAGAGGTTTGGGTTGGTTTGTTATGGGTCTAGTAGACGTATTAGATCACCTTCCAAAAGAAAAATCTGAACTGCGTAATGAACTCATCGAGATCGCAAATGAATTGGCCGAAGGCATTGCTAAGGTCCAAGATCCAACGACGGGTACTTGGTGGCAGATTATGGAACAACCTGCGAGTGTTGGTAACTATCGAGAATCTACTGCTAGCGCAATGTTTGTTTATTTCTTTGCCAAAGCGATCAACAACAATTATATCAGTTCTACGTATCGCAAAAATGCCACTCGAGGATATCAAGGGTTAATTAATGAATTCGTACTGTCTCACCAAGATGGTTCAATCAGTATGACCAATCAATGTCTTGTCGCTGGACTAGGGTTCGGTAGAGACGGTAGTTATCAATATTATATGAGTGAACCTATTTGGAAGAATGACCCAAAAGGAAACGGTCCATTTATTTTTTCCGGGATAGAGATGTATAAATTGTTGAGCAATGAAGCTTCACTTGATAATTAAGTTTCATCACTTGTAACAGGTCAATGCAATGCGACATATCTTAGGAACTCTAATTCTTACTCTAGTAATATTCTTGCTTGGTTCTGAGTCTGTTCTTGCTGAGGAAAAGCGGATCACTATTCACATGGTTGGAGACTCAACCATGGCTACCAAATCCGACCCAATCAACAATCCAGAGTATGGTTGGGGACAAGTATTTTCTTGGTATTTCACAAACCAAGTTAATATTGTCAATCACGCTATTAATGGAAGAAGTAGTAAGAGTTTTATTGACGAAGGTCGTTGGCGACAGGTCCAACATCAGCTAAATCAGGGGGACTATGTCTTTATTCAATTTGGCCATAATGACCAGAAGAAGAACGACCCAACAAGGTTCTCGCAGGCATCCACAAGTTATAAAAATAATTTAGCGAAAATGCTCACCGATGTGAGAAAAGCAAACGCAGTACCTGTCTTGCTAAGCTCTATAGTCCGTCGTAAATTCAATGATAAGGGGGTACTCGTCGATACTCATGGCCAGTACCCTAGCAGTATGAAAGAGCTCGCGGACGAACTACAGATTAGCTATATAGATTTGAACAACACTTCTAAACATCTTGTGCAATCCTTGGGTGATAATTTATCGAAAAATTTATTTCTATGGCTAGAAAAAGACGAGTCAATTTTTCATCCTGATGGTGCTAAAGATAATACACACTTGAATCGTAACGGGGCTCTTGCGATCGCTCGATTGGTGGTTGATGATATCAAGGCCAATAAGTTGATACCAATGACTTATCTGTTGTCTGCTGAGCAATTAGATCGAATACAAGAATCTGAGTTGAAAAAAACACTCTTTCACTCTGTCGTGTATAAGACAGAAAAACAGCTGGTAAAACTCGACGGGTATTCAAAACAACCTATTTATAATTCTCTTTCTGAGGCTATCAAAGCGGCTCCAAAAAACTCTTTAGACAAATTTACGATTAAAATCTTGCCCGGCATTTATCACGAAAAAATGAAGATAGATAAACCAAACATCCAATTGCTTGGTTCGGGCAGAGAGTACACCATTATTGAATACGATGATTCGGCGGGCTCGTTCGTTAAAGGAACTCAAAAGCCTATGGGGACGACTAAGTCAGCCTCTCTGACTATTTCTGCGGCCAATTTTAGCGCGTTTGAATTAACCATTAAAAACAGCTTTGATTATCTTAGTAACGATATTCTTGCAAAAAGCGACCCTAATAAAACACGTGGTCAAGCTGTGTCTCTTTTGCTTAACGAAGATAGTGATAGGGCCTATTTTAGAGACGTGTCCATCATAGGGTTTCAAGATACACTTTTTGTAAATTCAGGATTGAGTCTGTTTGAAAACTCAGAGATAAGTGGCAACGTCGATTTTATTTTTGGGGCAGGCCAAGCTATTCTATTGAATTCAAAGATTGTGACTCAACCAAGAAATAATTTGAGTTCAAATATTAGTTATATTTCAGCGCCTAGCACGGATATTTCTCAAAACTTTGGTTTTGTTTTTATTAATTGTCGTTTAGAGAAATATTCTGACGTGGCTGAAAATAGCGTTTATTTAGGTAGACCCTGGCATCCGACGACGACTTTTTCTGACGGTCGCTATGCTGATCCGAAGGCGATCGGTTCTAGCGTATTTATCAATACTTGGATGGATGACCATATAAAAGCTAAAGCCTGGTTCGCGATGCGCGGTACCAGTCGAGACGGCAGTAAAAATACTTGGTTTCAGCCAGAGGATTCGCGTTTCTACGAATTCGTTAGCTCTGGTCCGGGTAGATTTAATAGAATCAAGCTAAAACTGAGAGATGGATTACCGGATCAATCAGCTAGCGATTTTAATATCGATCAACTATTAAATGGCTGGGAAATTCCAAGCCTTTAAAAGAACCACTACTTGTTTTCTTTCATAGTATCCGTTGATTCTCTAATAATAAGTTTTGGTTTTATTTCCGAATTTAGGGTTAGCGGTAAACTATTTTCACTTTGAATTTTGTTGATCAATTTCTGGGTAGCCAACGCAGCCATATTATTGATTGGTCTGTTTATCGTCGTTAGGGATGGGATAATTCGAGACGCGAGTAAGTTATCATCAAAGCCTGCTACAGAGAGTTGAGCGGGCACATCGATCCCCATATCATTAGCCAAACGTAATACACCGGCGGCCATATCATCATTATTTGCAATGATTGCGGTGAGGTTCTTATTCTTGGACAATAGTTCTTTCGCACAGGCGATTCCGCTTTCGAAACTATTTTTTCCTTCTTTAATAGACTCTTCTGCGACAGTTATACCAAATTTTTCAAGTTCAGATAAAAAGCCTTCCATTCTTTCTCTTGAAGAGTGAAAGCTTAAAGGACCTGATATAAAACCAATTTCTTTGTGACCTAATTCGACAAAGTGATCGGCCATACCTTTCATCGCTTCTCGCTCGTCAGACACCACAACATTTTCGGTATCGTCAAAATCGACTGAAGCGATACGGACATAAGGACAATTAGCTTCCCGTAAAGCTGCTGCGAGTTCTTTATTTTCGGAAACTGGTGGTAAAATGATTACGCCGTCTAGTTTTGAGCCCGAAATTGCGTTTAAACATTCTTCAATAAACGCATCATTACTTGATTCACAAGGATGGACAACCAATTCATAACCTAGCTCGGTACATACCGAAATGGCACCACGTTGAACTTGAATGATGGACAAGGCGTCAAAGTTGTCATAGATCAAACCTAACAGATAAGATTTGCTTGAGGCTAGACCTCTTGCTTGTTTGTCTGGGCTAAAATTAACGTCCTTAATAATAGATTCTACTCGTTCCCGAGTCTTTTCACCGACTAAAGGGGAGCGATTAATTACACGCGATACTGTGCGTTTAGAAACCCCGGCAAGTTTAGCTACATCATTAATCGTTATGTTTTTATTCTGCATTTATATCCATGAGCTGAAATATCTAACGAGCTCTTCGCGTTTATCATACAACAACCCCGTAGACTAATACTTAACCTGGCAAAATACCAGAGGCTCGTATATTAATTTTGTGAGTCTATTTAATTAAACCTATAAATCGAGGTAGAGCTTCGCTGATCGCCGGTACATAAGTGACTAGCATCAACACCGCGAACATGACTAAATAAAGTGGGATCATTGGTTTTATGATCTTATGTATCGAAGTCTTAGCTACGGCACAGCTGACAAATAACACACTGCCAACGGGCGGAGATACCAATCCGATCGATAGATTTAACACAATCATAATTCCAAACTGAATAGGTGACATACCAAAATCTTGCGCCACGGGTAAGAATATAGGCGTGAAGATAAGCACCGCTGGCGTCATATCGATAAATGCACCCACCAAAATTAGAATTAGATTTATTAACAGTAATACAACAATTGGATTGTCGCTGAGCTCTAAGAAGAAGGTGCTAATGGTTTGCGGAATATGAGCATAAGAAAGTAACCACGACATTGCCGAGGACGCCCCAATTATTAGCATTACTATTGCCGTGGTTTCACATGCTTTGAGTAATATCGAAGGGAGCTCTTTATAGTCAATTTCCTTATAAATTGCTGATGAGAGTATTAAGGCATAAAGCACCGCGATAGCACCGGCTTCGGTGGCGGTAAATACACCACCAATAATACCACCGATTATGATAAAGACTAGAAACAAACTCGGCACGGCTGCCAATATCTTTTTCAATGCAACTTTTAAAGGTAATCGCTCTGAAACTGGATACCCCTTTCTAATAGCGTAGACAGAACAAACTACCATTAGCGCAAGCCCGACAAGAATACCTGGAACATAACCTGCGACAAATAATGCTGCAATGGAAACACCGCCACTGGCTATCGCGTAGATAATTAAAATGTTACTGGGTGGGATTAACATACCGGTGGTTGCTGCAGCGGCAGTTACCGCCGCTGAAAAATTCTCGTCGTAACCGTGTTTTTTCATTTCAGGAACCATAAAACTCCCAATGGCCGAAGTCGCGGCAACGGCTGAGCCAGATATTGCACCAAAAAGCATGCAGGACATGACATTAACTAACGCTAGCCCGCCAGGCAAGGTTCCTATTAGAGCCATGGCACATTCTATTAGACGTTTAGCGATTCCGCCTCGTCCCATGATCAAGCCGGAAAGTATAAAAAATGGAATCGCCAGCAACGCAAAACTGTCAATCCCACCAGCCATTTGTTGTGCAATAGTCGTTGCGGCTGGAGTAAAGTCGATATGTAAAATTAGCGCTGATAGGGTTGCTAATCCAATGCAAACTGAAATAGGAACATTTAAGAAAAGTAAAATGAAAAACGTTATTATTAGAATGAGTGCAGTAATATCCACAACTATTCTCCCTTATTATCGAGTTGTGAATAAATCTTTTTTATATGGTCAAAACTAAATAACACCATTAGAACGCCAGCGATCGGAATGACTGAATAGACGAGTGCCATATTCAATCCCAAAGTGGCGGATGTTTGTTTAAGTTCTAAAGTAATCATTACCAGTGACAGTCCGCCATAAATCATTACGCTACTGGCAAAAACGAGTACCGCTAGCTCAGTTACTATTCGGGTCATCTTTTGATACTTTTCAGGTACCTTGTCAACAAATAAATCTAGGCCTAGATGTGCTTTCGTTTTGTAGGCATAGGCGGCGCCAAGTATGCCGATCCAAATCAATAGGAATCGAGAAAGCTCTTCAGTGAACGAACTTGGAGACTCTAAAATAAAGCGTGAAAATACTTGCCAGCTGACGGTGATGACGATGGCCGCCATTGCTAAAATGAGTGTTTTTTCTAATAAGGTATTTAATAATGACATTAGAGTTTTCATAGGGATTTCACTTACATTTGTTTTATTTTAGTTATTTGCTCCGCGACCGGCGTATTGTCGAAAGAAGCGTGAAAGTCTTTTGCTTTTTCTTGAAATGCTTGTTTATCTGGGTAGGTCACAACAGTGCCTGCTTCGGTCACTGCAGCTAACGCCTTGTCAGATGCTTCTTGCCAAAGAGATTTCTGATACACTATTGACTCGTCCATTGCGAGACTCAGCCACTCTTGTTGTTGGTTTGTTAATGATTCCCACATTGGTAGGCTTGCTAAAATCACATCGGGCACAAAAGAGTGTTCATCTAAGCTATAGTACTTAGCGATCTCATAGTGGCGAGAAATATGATAACTAGGAGGATTATTTTCAGCGCCGTCTACCACGCCCTGCTGTATGGCTGCATAAAGTTCTCCCCATGCAATTGGAGTTGCCGCAGCACCTAAAGCGCGAACTGCAGCGACGGAAGTAGGACTGTTTAATACTCTAATTTTTTTACCAACCAAATCGTCCGGGCTGTGAATCGGTGCATCTTTAGTGTAAAAACTACGGCTGCCAGCATCGTAATAACCCATACCTCGTAATCGCGCTTTTTCTATTTTCTTGAGTAAAGATTGGCCAATCTCGCTGTTAAGTACGCGCCAAAAATGCTCTCTGTCTCTAATCAAATAGGGAATGCCAAAGATTTTCATTTCAGGCACAAACCCCTCAAGTGGACTAGCAGAAACTTTGGTCATTGAAAGGCTACCGATTTGCAGCAATTCGATCATTTCTCTCTCAGAGCCCAGTTGGCCCCCAGGATAAATGGAGAGTGCCATTTTACCATCGGAATGTTTATCAAGACGTTCCGCCATATATTCCATCGCTAGATGGACTACATGCCGTGTGTCCAAGGTGTGCCCTAGGGTCAAAGTGACTTTATCTTTCTCTGAACTGCAACTTACCAGTACCAGCAATAGACTTGCTAATGCGCATCGAGTTAGAAATATACGTCCCCAAACATTAGTTTTTCTCACTATTGTTTACCCTTTTGTTATATTCATTTTTTGGATAACAAGCACTAAAAGTCTTATCGAAATCAGATAAGAAAGTCAGTGTTTATATTGAACTCTAAGTTCTAGCGTAAATCACTGGGCTTGAATTTGTCCATGTCATCGTAGTCTAAATTCTCGCCAGCCATCCCCCAAATAAAACTATAGTTCTGAGTGCCTGCTCCCGAATGAATTGACCAAGGGGGCGAAACTACTGCTTGCTCGTTCTTCACCCAGATGTGTCTAGTTTCTTGTGGTTCACCCATGAAATGGCACACGACCTGATCTTCTGGTAGCTCGAAGTAGAAGTAAACTTCGTTACGACGATCATGTTGATGCGCCGGCATTGTATTCCATACACTTCCGGGTTTAAGACTGGTTAATCCCATTTGTAGTTGACAAGTTTTTACGACGGTATTAATCAGCATTTGATTGATATCACGCTCATTTGACGTTTCTAAGCTACCCATTTTCAAAACATTGGCATCGGCTGCAGTTACTAATTGGTTAGGGTGTTTTTTATGCGCAGGTGCTGAATTTAGGTAAAACCTAGCGGGAGCGTTTGAATCCTCACTAGCGAAAACGACATTTTCGGTTTCTTTTCCAAGATAGAGTGAATCTTTGTAGCCCAAATGATAGGTTTCGCCATCTGCTGTAACCGTACCGGCTTGTCCGACATTAAAAATCCCAATTTCACGGCCGCCCAGAAATGATTTAGATTTTAGTGCGTCGACGGTCTCTAATGAAAGTTGCTTTGCTTTTGGAACTGCTCCACCTACCATAAAGCGTTCATAGTGAGTGTAAAGCCAAGTGATTTTATTATCCTGCATTAAATTTTCGGCGAGGAACTCTTTTCTAAGTTGATTGGTATCGAAGCCTTTTGCTTCGTTGGGTCCAACTGCGTATCGAGATGTAATTTCGGTTGTCATTTAAATACCTTTGTTCTAAAGAATAAATTTGCTAGTTGCTAGTTTGTAAGGGCTAACTTGCTAGCCATCCGCCATCGACCGCAAGTATGTGACCATTGACATAATCGCTAGCCCGAGAGGCTAAGAATATTGCGCTACCTTGTAGGTCGTCTGGTTCGCCCCAGCGTCCCGCGGGAATGCGGTTTTGGATTTCAGTATGACGCGTTTCATCGTCTTGTAATGCTTGGGTGTTATCTGTTCTGAAATATCCAGGAGCAATTGCATTGACTTGAATATTGGAAGCTGCCCACTCGTTGGCGAGTGCTTTTGTTAATCCAGCAACCGCATGTTTACTAGCGGTATAAGCTGGTACGGTTTTGCCTCCGCTATAAGATAACATCGACGCTATATTGATAATCTTTCCAGCGCCTTTGGCCATCATTCCAGGTGCGACGGCCTGTGCAAGTAAAAAGCTCGCATCGAGATTGACCTTCATCACTTTTTGCCATTCGTTGTACGGAAAGTCTATGGCGGGTTTTCTAAATATAGTGCCGCCAACATTTACTAAAATGTCGATTGAATTGTGGTCCGCTAAAACTTGTTTGGTTAAGCCGTTGATTGCTGTTTCGCTTGATAAATCAACGCTATATTCCGAAGCGGTTCCGCCGGCATTAACGATGCTTTCAACGGTCTTTTTACAGCCGCCTGATTGACTGCTGCTGCAGATGATTTCAGCGCCAGCAGCTGCCAAACCTTGTGCTATTTTTGCTCCTAGTCCGCGGCTCGCACCGGTTACCAATGCTTTTTTACCGCTAAGATCAAATAATTGTGAAGTCATAATTCCCCTGTACAAGCTAAATACTTTTCTCTATCATGGCTATTCTTTGCTACCGGTGGCAAAAAGTCAATTAAATATTTTCTTGAACAGCTAATGTACGGGAAATATCGGTCTAAAAGCTAGATAAAAGTGTGTTAAATGATGAAAGAATTGAATAGACAGAGTGTCGAGAACCAGCAATATCCTGCCAAAATAATGCAATTTGGCCAAGGTAACTTCCTGCGCGGATTTGTAGATTGGCAAATCGACGTGTTAAATGCGGAGAAAGGACTCAATGCCGGAATAGTCGTCATCAAGCCAAGAAACTCCAAATCGACAGCGTCTCTTAATATACAGGACGGTTTGTTTACTACAGTGGTGAGAGGCTTAAATGAAGATAAACAACCTAGCGAAGCATTGAGGCTGATAGATTGTATTAATGAAGAAATATCAGTTTATCAAGCATTTGACCAATATATGGATTTGGCTGAGAGTCCAGATTTGAAGTTGATATTCTCCAACACAACAGAATCCGGCATTGAATATAATCAGACTGACCAATTAGATGATTCTCCCGCAAGTACCTTTCCTGCCAAACTGACTCAATGGCTTTATCGCCGGTTTAATGCCTTTTCAGGGGAATATTCTGCTGGAATGTTGATCGTGCCCTGTGAATTGATTGATGATAACGGGGAGAAGTTAAAAGAAATCGTATTAAAATATTGTCAACACTGGCAGCTAGAAGATGAATTTATCGATTGGCTAGAACATGCCAATCACTTTTGTTCTACCTTGGTTGACCGTATTGTGACAGGCTATCCGACTGATGACGTTGCCTCACTAGAGGAGAAACTTGGTTATCGAGACCAGTTCTTAGTCGCAGCAGAATATTATCATTTATTCGTTATTAAAGGCCCGAAGCAACTGACTGAGTTTCTAGGACTCAATGAAGACGGATCGGGTAGTTCGTTAAACATCAAAATTGTCGACGATATTACTCCTTACAAACAGCGTAAAGTGGCTATTCTTAATGGTGCACACACTGCTTTAACGCCTCTTGCTTACATGTCGAATATCGATTCTGTGGGAGAAGCACTAAATGATGAACTGCTTGAAATTTACCTAAAGACCTTGATTAGTACGGAAATCATTCCTACTCTGGATTTACCGCAAGAGGAACTCAGTCTTTTTGCTGACGAAGTGTTAACTCGATTTAAGAACCCTTACATTCGACATCTATTGATCGCGATATCGGTAAATAGCATGACCAAATTTAGCACTCGATTAATTCCTCAGCTCCATCGGTATGTGGCTATCTATAAAGAAATTCCACCGATGATATCACTGGCTATCGCGGGGCAAATACTTTTTTAT
The DNA here is from genome assembly GCA_019090895.1 of Kangiellaceae bacterium. Lineage (GTDB taxonomy): Bacteria > Pseudomonadota > Gammaproteobacteria > Enterobacterales > Kangiellaceae. The sequence goes on along the minus strand of JAHRVB010000026.1, from coordinate 11,799 downwards.
CGAGGCCTTAGAGATGGTAAAAAGATTCCAATTGAAGATAATCGAAAATGGCTTGAACTCTTTGCAGCATCTTGGTCTCAATATGAACAAAAATCGATTTCATTAAGTGAATTGGTGAATCGAGTACTGACCGAAAAAGAGCATTGGAAAAGCGACCTTTCGGAGTTGGAAGGATTAGCCAATACTGTCGAAAGCTATCTTCGTATTATGTTAGACGTAGGCGTCGAAAATGTCCTTAAGCAAACAATACTGGGCCCACAATGAAGTCTTTGATTAAATTACATCACTCAGATAGCGTTGCGATCGCAATGAGTAATTTGTCTGCGGGTAGTCAGCATACTGTTGAACAACAGCGAATGACTGTTCTTGAAGATATTATTAAAGGTCACAAAGTTGCATTAGTTGACTTACATAAAGGCGACAGTGTTACTAAATATGGCGCGCCTATTGGGCAGGCGACTCAAGATATCAAAGCTGGAAGCTGGGTCCATACCCACTGTATCAAAACAAATCTAAGTGATGAGCTAGAGTATGTTTATGAACCAGAATTTGCCGAGCGCTTAGAGAAGTCACCTTCGAAAGTCGTTAATATTTATCGTCGCGACAATGGAGACGTTGCTATCAGGAACGAAATTTGGGTTATTCCGACGGTTGGTTGCATGAATGGCATGGCTGCCCAAATGGTCAAAGAGTTTGAACAACAGTATTCGAGCTTAGACGTCGATGGTGTTTTTGCTTTCCCTCATCAGTTTGGTTGCTCGCAGTTGGGTGAAGATTTAGATACTACTCGTATCTTATTACAGAATATGGCTATGCACCCCAATGCTGGAGGAGTGTTAATTGTCGGATTGGGATGTGAGAATAATCAAATCGCCGAATTTAAAAAAGGCTTAGGCGATTTTGATGGTCACCGAATTAAATTTCTAGTGGCTCAACAGGCTGAAGATGAAATAGAGGAAGGGGTTCAATTACTCGAAGAAATATATTCAACGGTAAAACAAGATAAACGAGAAATCGGCTTTTTATCGGAAGTCCGATTCGGGCTGGAATGTGGTGGCAGCGACGGACTGTCAGGTATTACTGCAAACCCGCTGTTAGGCTATTTTTCCGACCACATTATTGCCCAAGGGGGAACAACTGTTTTAACAGAAGTTCCTGAAATGTTTGGCGCAGAAACCATTCTGATGGCGCGTTGCAAGAACAAACAAGTCTATTCACAGTTGGTTGAGATGATTAATGATTTTAAACGGTATTACTCAGATCACAATCAACCTATTTATGAAAATCCATCACCGGGAAATAAAGACGGTGGTATTACTACACTCGAAGATAAGTCGTTAGGTTGCACTCAAAAAGCCGGTACCAGCCAGGTAGAAGCAGTATTGAAGTATGGCGAAAAATTATCGACCGCCGGTTTAAACTTGCTGACCGCGCCAGGAAATGATCCCATTGCTACCAGTGCACTTGGCGGGGCGGGTTGTCATATCGTTTTATTTACCACTGGCCGAGGAACTCCGTATGGCGGTTTTGTTCCGACTTTTAAAATAGCGACTAATTCCGAACTGGCTAACAAGAAAAAGCGATGGATCGATTTTGATGCGGGCGTGTTAATTGACGATACTAGTATGAAAGATGTTCACAGCCAGTTCATTAATCGATTGGTGGATATCGTTAATGGCGAACAGACTAATAATGAAAAAAACAACATTCGTGAAGTTGCCATTTGGAAGAAGGGAGTGACTCTATAATGCCTCAATTAAATAGGCTATCAGAAATGAACGTGGCTATTATTGGCGAGTGCATGATTGAAATATCAGGTCAGCCGTTTGGCACACTAAACCAGAATTATGGTGGCGATAGCATGAACACCGCCATTTACTTAAAGAAAATGGCAAAAGACATTAGCATTAGTTTCGTTTCTAGCATGGGAACGGATAGCCTCAGTCAAGCAATGATCAACAAGTGGCAAGCAAACGGGGTGGATACTCAATTCGTCTTGGTTAATGAAAATAAACACGCTGGTTTATACATGATAGAAAACGACGAAAATGGAGAGCGAACTTTTCATTATTGGCGGAATGATTCCGCGGCAAAATATATGGTACAACATTCCGGTTTTAATAAAGTGATTAACCGTTTAAGAGAGTTTAATGCTGTCTATTTATCAGGTATTTCGCTTGCAATTTTACCGAGTCAGGATCAGCTTGAACTGCTTAATCAACTTCAGCAATTATCAAGTCATGGCGTGAAGATCATATTCGATAGTAATTATCGCCCCAGTCTATGGACTAGTGAGACTGAGTGTAAAGACACTATGCAAAAAGTATTCAGTATCTGTGACCTTGCTTTAGTTACTCTTGAGGATGAAAACTTATTGTGGAATGATGCGACGGTAGCTCATTGTCAACAGCGTCTTCACGATCTTGGTGTGAAAGAGTTGGTCGTAAAAGATGGAGAAAATGGCGCTTACCATAGTCAAGAAGGTGTGGTTACTTATCAGTCAACAGAAAAAATCTCAAGTGTAGTCGATACAACTTCGGCGGGAGACTCCTTTAATGCAGGATTCCTTTCTCAATGGCTGCAAGGAAACAAGCCCAAACAATGTTTAAAAGTAGGCAATGCGTTGGCCGGGCAGGTCATTCAGAAAAAAGGCGCAATCGTCGATTTTGATTTAGAAAGCCTCAACCATCGTCTAAGCCAATAATAAACTCCTCATAGTCACTTTCTCCGGATAATTCGACACAACCTATATAAAATTGAGCAATTGTTCTCGGCTGGGGTTAACGGTTTTAAGTTGTATTGCTTTATTTTTCAATTCTCATATATGAGAATTTGTTCTCGTTTATGGTATACTTTGATTCTTCCCAATAAGGAGGCTGGTGTTAGAGGCAAAAGAAGTCTCTCATTGGAATCAACCTTTAAGAAAGGGCATAAAAGATGCAATCTAAACAATTAGCAACCCATTTGAGGGAAATTCGAAATAATCAAGGATTTACTCTCAGCGACTTGGCTGAAAAAAGCGGAGTGAGTAGAGCAACCCTTTCACGGATTGAAAACGATGAAGTGAGTCCAACAGCTGAAACTCTAGGGCATTTATCGAGTGCTTATCAACTTCCAATTTCTGTATTGCTTTCACCTTTAGATGTGAACTTCGATGCGTTTATAGGAAGGGAATCTCAAAAAGTTTGGGTTGACCAAACCTGCGGTTTTACACGCACTAATATCTCTCCGCCTTCAACCCAATTGAAATTTGAAATAGTGAAAGGACAATTGCAAGCGAACCAAAAGCTAAGGTATGACAAGCCTTCAATTCTGGGACAAGAGCATCATCTGATTATAATTTCCGGCAAATTGAATGTGACGGTCGAAACTAATCAATATCAGCTTAGTAAAGGTGATTGTTTACGCTATAAATTATCAGGCTCCTCGATTTTTGAAACTAGGAAAATAGCTGCCGAATATCTGATAACCATTGCAACGGAGCGATAAAATGCCGATATTGTTAAAAATAGTTAATAAGAGTTTGAATCTTTTGAAATTAAATATTTTTGATTCAAACTGTTTAAATTTATCTGAATCTACTACAAATAACCCGATTTTAACACTATGCCAGCTTGATGAATTGGCCGGCATTTTATTTGACAGTGTTTCGAATGATGCATCAATTGGTTTTGTACAACCATTATCCATGGAGGAGGCTAAGGACTTTTGGTGTGACCAAATTTTACCACTGGTTGAAGCAAATAATCGCGCCTTAATTATTGCAGAATCGAATGGTAAAATCGTTGGGACCGTACAGCTCATTATCTCTATGCCACCGAATCAGCAACACCGATGTGAGATAGCTAAAATGATGGTACATTCAAAACAAAGAAAAAAGGGCATCGGCCGGTTGTTAATGGAGGCCGCTATAACACTCGCTAAGTCACAAAATAAAACACTCATTACACTGGATACTCGCAGCGGTGATGTATCGCAAAAACTCTATGAGTTGGTTGGTTTTAAAGTTGCCGGCTCGATACCTAATTTTGCGAAGCAGACCGGCGGCAAGGGTTTTTGTTCTACCACTTATATGTTTAGAGAACTTTAGGGTGTCTCAATAAGTTTTGAGATTGTAATTATATTGGTCTCAAAGTGACAACTTGTATAGTTACACTATTCATTGAATGAGCAAGTAACTATCGGTTATTCCATTTGGTTAACTCTATGAAAACATGAGATCTTCGTGCCAAATTTCTCGAATGACTTTAGATTATGGTTTATCAAAAGCTAAACTGTTACATATGTAGTGATATATTCTGGTCTGTGTTATGCTGTGATCAAAATAAAAACTCTCACTCAGGAGATCAAATGAACCCCAAAAACATATTCAAAAAAGTACCTAGCTCTTGTCTGAAATTATCAAGAGTAATAACTTCAACCACTGGAGTGTTAGTAGTCGCATTTTCTTTAAATTCGTTTGCCGAAGGGAAAAATCCAATCGAACGTGAAATCATTACAGTTGAAAATGGTTTAAGAGGCTCAGTTCAATTTGCAGGCGATGAGAATTGGAACATTAAGGAAAGAATGGAATTCTACGGTGTGCCTGGGGTGAGTATTGCGGTAATTAAAGATTATAAAATTCACTGGGTAAAATCCTATGGTGTGACCGATAGAGAAACCAATCAAGCGGTTGATCAAAATACGTTATTTCAAGCCGGTTCAATTAGTAAACCTGTTGCAGCGTATGGCGCGTTAAAATTAGTTGAGCAAAATAAATTGTCTCTTGATAAGCCAGCCAATCAGTTCTTAAAGGATTGGAAAATTCCAGATAATGAGTTTACAAAAGAGCAGCCTGTAGCGCTCAAGCATATACTCAATCATAGCGCGGGTCTCACTGTTCATGGCTTTTGGGGCTACTCGGAAGGACTCGCTGTACCGACGGTTACTCAAGTATTAAATGGGGAAAAACCGGCTAATTCATCCGCCGTTGTTGTCGATATGCTTCCGCAAACAAAAATGCGTTATTCCGGCGGCGGTTATACGGTAATGCAAAAAATGGTGTCTGATGTCAGCGGCAGTGATTATCCAACGGTAATGAATAACTTGGTCCTTAAGCCATTGGCAATGAGTAAAAGTACTTATGAGCAGCCGTTACCTGCAGAAAAATTGAAACACGCAGCCGCTGGATATTTACCTAATAAAAAACCAGTTCCTGGAAAGCGTCATGTGTATCCTGAAATGGCCGCTGCCGGTCTTTGGACCACCGCTAGTGATCTCGCTAAGTTTGCTATTGATATTCAAACGGCAATTAAATCTGATAAGAGTAAGGTTTTATCTCAATCGATGACGGAAAAGATGTTGACACCCTGGGTGAGTAAAAATACTGGTCTGGGTTTATTTATAGATACTAAGTCAGACAGTGATATTTATTTCGGTCATGGTGGTTGGGATGAAGGATTTAGTGCCGACATGGTTGCTCACAAGACCGGTGGTTATGGAGTCGTCATCATGACCAATTCAAATCATCCAGCGTTTATTGAAGAACTGAAGAATAGCGTGGCTTCATACTACCAGTGGGCGAATTATATAGCGTCGCAATATCAGTCTATTGCAATCGATGAGATTGAACTCAATCGTATTTCCGGTCGCTATTATTTTGATCCAGATATGTTGTTTACTATTAGCAAAATTGGCGACAAAGTTATGATGAAATATCTTGATGGAACCGATATGGAAGTATTTAGAATCGAAGATAATGTTTATGTTCGAAGAGAGCATGATAGAAAATTCAGTTTTATTGAAAACTCAAAGACTAGGAAAATAGAACTCGTCTTTGATATGGGAAATGGTGAAACGGTAACAAGGCGTCGGCTTGAAGAAGGGGAGAAAATGTTATTCGAATACGTTATTCAAGGTGATTTGGACAAGGCTGAAGATACATACGCTGATTTTTTCGCCAATACACCTAACATGAAAGAACAAGTCGAATGGAATATATCAAACTTCGCTGATAAACTATCAGAACAAGGAAAAAATAAACAAGCACTAAAATTACGGCTACTGAGTAGTCGACTTTTTGAGGCGAGCGCTATGAGTTGGATGAAGTTAGCAAAATTCTATGAATCGCTAAATAAAACAAAGTCAGCACTTGAGAGCTATAAGAAGGTGCTCATAATGGAATCCGAAAATAAAAAAGTACTTGAAGCCATAGCACGTCTGACAAATAAGGTATCATCTTGAATTGTTTGCTATACAATCCATTTGGGAATTTCATTGAAGTTAGGTAAGCGTTTATCTCGGCTCGACTCAGCCGTTACAAACAATTATTCCATTATATGGGATTGTTGTTGCGATCACGGAATGCTGGGGATGACTTTACTGAAGCGAAAAGCAGCGAGTAAAATTATTTTCAATGATATTCTCGAACAACAAATGGAATTGTTAGAACAAAAATTGATCCGTTTTTTTCCAAAGCCAAACTATGACTGGAAAGTTATTTGTCAGGATTTATCTTTAGTTACTATTCCTAAGCAACAATCACAACTGTTTATTATCGCTGGTGTTGGTGGCGACAAAACGATTGAGTTCATTGAGAGTCTAACTCGTCAATCACTCGATAATAATTTTGATTTGTTAATATGCTCTGTTCATGGCAACTATCAGGTGAGACAGCTTCTAATCAATCTTGGTTATAAACTAGTATCCGAAGAAATTGTTAAAGAAAACAAGCGGTTTTATGAAATTATTTATGTTTCTCACGCTGCTAAAAAGGATATCACACTCACTGGCGATGAACAGTGGAATAATGAGAATCCAGACCATCATGAGTACTTGCGCAAAACTATTTTTTATTATTCTAAAAAAGTGAAAACGAATTCAGAGGCATATTTGCCGATACTTGAGGGTTATGAGAGTAAAGGGTTTTTTTGAATCAACAGCTGAAAAAGAGATTTTATCTAATCTGAAACAAAAGATTTGTTGTTAAGTTTTTGGAATCGGCCCAAAAAACCCAATTACAGATATAATGAATCCTGAATTATCTGTTTCGACTACATCGAATCCTGGAACGAGGAGTTCACCATTCTGATGAATCGCCCAATGGTATCGGTAGAACCCGTGGTGAGAATCAACTCCACTTGTTCGAGAATAGACAGCGCCCGGCAGTCGGGTATGTACTTCATGAACATTATTTTCGAAACCCTCGATACCAGTCACATCGATAGAAGGATCGACGAACCTGACATCGGGGGTCAGGGCCTTCAATAAATGTTTGCGCACAAGCTGTGGTTCGGATTCATTCCATGCAGCAAGCATGTGATCAAAAGATTCTGGGTAGTTAGACATACGCAAGCTCCTCCGAGCAAGTTAGGCTTATAGCAATATTAAACACGGTAAGTACGTAAATAAATTTTCGTAGGTTGGTGGTGAGTTTTTCGAACCCCAACAACAGACTTTAATAATAAATGGACCTACTTTGATAAACCTTGCTTTAGAATAACAAGTAAAATGCGAATAAATCACCCATTGATTTGAACATACTAATTTGAACGTTCGACAAGACAACAAAGGAAGTACTCTCGGTGGGTTCGAGGCATCAACCCACCTAAAGCTATCTGCAACACCAATATTTGAATAGTTACATACTTCTTCGATACTGTCCGCCCACTTCATAAAGAGTATTTGATATTTTTCCTAACGAACAGTACTTCGTCGCTTCCATCAACACTTCAAAAATATTTTGATTCTCAAGTGCGGCGGTTTGAATGGCTTTAACTTGCTCTTCGATCTTGTCGGTGTGGCTTTGATTGAGTCTGGCAAGCATTTCAATTTGGTAATTTCGCTCATCTTCGGTTGAACGAATGACTTCGCCTGGAATAACCGTCGGGGAACCATCCGCTGATAAGAAAGTATTGACACCAATAATTGGATATTCACCGGTATGCTTAAGCATTTCATAATGCATGGACTCTTCTTGAATTTTGGAGCGTTGATACATTGTTTCCATCGCGCCCAAAACACCACCACGCTCACTGATTCGTTCAAATTCCATCAAGATAGCTTCTTCAACTAAGTCAGTCAGTTCTTCAATAATAAATGAGCCTTGCAAAGGATTTTGGTTTTTATTTAGTCCAAGTTCACGATTAATGATTAACTGAATTGCCATCGCTCGACGCACAGACGCTTCTGTCGGTGTGGTAATTGCTTCATCATAGGCATTAGTATGCAACGAATTACAATTATCGTAGATTGCATACAACGCTTGTAGAGTCGTTCTAATGTCATTGAAATCAATTTCCTGGGCATGCAACGAACGACCAGAGGTTTGAATATGATATTTAAGCATTTGTGCGCGTGAATTGGCTTTGTATTTATGCTTCATTGCTTTTGCCCATATTCGTCGAGCAACACGGCCAATTACTGCGTATTCAGGATCAACGCCATTAGAGAAGAAGAAACTAAAGTTTGGTGCAAACTTATTGATGTCCATTCCTCTTTCTAAGTAATACTCAACAAAGGTAAACCCGTTCGCTAGAGTAAATGCCAGTTGAGAAATGGGGTTCGCTCCCGCTTCTGCGATGTGGTAACCAGAAATGGAAACCGAGTAGAAATTTCTAATGTTTTTCTCAATGAAGTATTCCTGCACATCACCCATTAGGCGCAAAGCAAATTCAGTTGAAAAAATGCAGGTATTTTGTGCTTGATCTTCTTTCAAAATATCGGCTTGAACGGTTCCCCTTACCTTTTGAATCGTCTCAAACTTAATTTTTTCATAGGTTTCGATGGGAAGCACTTGGTCGCCCGTAATACCAAGTAGCATTAATCCAAGTCCATCATTACCATCAGGTATGTCGCCTTGATAATTTGGAACGGGTAAATCTTTATTGCTATATATATCAGCGATTTTTTGTTTGGTGCTTTCTTCTAAGCCATTCTCTTTTATGTAAATTTCACACTCTTGATCAATCGCTGCATTCATAAAGAACCCAACAAGAATCGGTGCAGGTCCGTTAATGGTCATCGATACCGAGGTGGTTGGTTTTGTTAACCTAAAACCAGAATAGAGCTTTTTAGCATCATCTAAACAACAGATTGAGACGCCGGCGTTGCCAATTTTACCAAATATATCTGGGCGTTCATGAGGGTCGTCTCCATAAAGAGTGACGGAATCAAATGCAGTGGATAAACGTGCCGCAGGCATTCCTTTGCTTACATAATGGAATCGTCGATTGGTTCTTTCGGGCCCACCTTCGCCAGCAAACATTCGAGTTGGATCTTCGCCTTCTCGTTTAAATGGAAAGACACCTGCAGTGTAAGGAAATTGACCAGGGAAATTCTCTTGTAACTTCCACTTAAGTCGGTCACCCCAACCTTTGTATTTCGGGACCGAAATTTTTGGAATTTTCTGGTTTGATAAAGAGCGGCTATGAGTATCGACTTTAATTTCTTTGTCTCTTACTTTGTAAACAAATACATCGTTTTGGTACTGTCGACATTCTTCATCCCAATCATCGAGCAATTTGCTGTTCTCTCGATCGAGCTTGAGTTTGGTTGTTTCGATCATATTTTGAATCGATTCTTCGGCAGTTGATTCGCCACTTTCTTTCGCTATGGCTAAAGTGTCTGAGACGCTCTGAAATTTTTGCGCTTGATTCGATTGGGTCTCTGCCCATTCGTCATATGCTCGATTATTCTCTGCAATTTCAGCTAAATAACGATTGCGTTTCGGCGGGATGATAAATTGCTTTTCAGAGTTTTCATCGCAAGATTCAAAGTTGGATTCAAGCTTAGTGGCGGTTTTCGTTTGTAACACTTGCATTAAACGTTTATAGAGGCGGTTAGTTCCTGGGTCATTAAATTGGCTGGCGATAGTACCGTGCACGGGCATGGTATCGGTGGCTTCTGTAAATCGATTGTGGTTACGTTGGAATTGTTTTTGTACGTCTCTTAGGGCGTCTTGCGCGCCACGTTTATCAAACTTGTTTATCGCTATTAAATCGGCGAAATCCAGCATGTCAATTTTTTCGAGTTGAGTCGCTGCACCATATTCTGGTGTCATCACATACATCGACACGTCAGAATGCTCTTCAATTTCTGTGTCTGACTGCCCGATACCGGACGTCTCTAAAATAACTAAATCAAAGTCTGCGGCTTTTACGATATTGACTGCGTCTTGAATATGCGGCGATAGGGCCAAGTTTGATTGGCGGGTTGCGAGAGAGCGCATATAGACACGATCGTTATTGATGGCGTTCATTCGGATTCTATCACCGAGAAGCGCACCACCTGTTTTTCGTTTGGAAGGGTCTACCGAAATGATAGCAATATTTTTATCTTCAAAATCCATTAGAAAACGACGCACGAGCTCATCGACTAATGATGATTTTCCAGCTCCACCCGTTCCTGTGACCCCCAATACTGGAGTTTGACTTGCATTGGCTTTTTTTCTGACTTGACTGAGTAGTTCTTGAGTCGCGTTTGGGAAGTTTTCAGCCGCGGAAATCAGTCGACCAATTTCACGCGGTTGCTCAAATGTAGGAATACTGGTTGGCGCAGGTTTCTCGTCAGTTAGATCGCCCGTCGCAAAATCGGCGGTTTTGACCAAGTCATTGATCATGCCTTGAAGTCCCATATCACGACCATCGTCGGGTGAGTAGACCCGAGTTACACCATGTTCATGAAGTTCTCTAATTTCGTCAGGTAAAATAACGCCGCCGCCACCAGCGAAAACTTTGATATGCCCACAACCATTTTCATTGAGTAGGTCGACCATGTATTTGAGATATTCAACATGCCCACCTTGATATGACGTCATCGCAATCGCCTGAACATCTTCCTGAATGGCACAATTCACCACTTCTTGAACACTTCGGTTGTGCCCTAAATGAATAACCTCACAGCCCGTTGCTTGAATGATACGGCGCATGATATTAATTGCGGCGTCGTGGCCATCAAAGAGGGAGGCCGCAGTAACCATTCTAATTTTATGATTACTTTTGTAAGGCGTTGCTTCAGACATAGTCGATCCTGGATTAATCAAATGTTGATACTTTTTGCCCTAGAAGTCGCTGGATTGATTTTCTTAAGGCTGGGCAAATTAGGCGCGCATTATAGCAAAATAAGGGGCTATAGCGAAATCGGAGCAGTCCAAAATAGCAAGTAAATATAGACTAAATAGCCTCTTATTGACTGCTCGGTTTTAGGATGATTCTAGGGTGGTTATCTAGCCCTTCATTCCGTAACGTCAACTAGATTCTAATTGAATTGTAGATAAACAATAAAAATGATCCAAGAAATAACCAAAAGTGACCAAGGAATTATCGATTGACTGTGTTTGGAATCAATATGTGTTGTGGCTTTTGCATCTTGTAATAATGATGAGGATTGATTCTCAGTTTTTTTGACGTTTCTCAACTTTTTGTCAAGTTCCCTCGACTTGGACTTTTGCTGCTTTTTATAATGCTCAATACCTTTTTGAATTCCTAGGGCAATTAATTTGGTTTGTTCTTTTGTTTGACCGGATTTTTGGGTTGCTTTAGCGGTCTGTTGAGCAGCAGCCTCCGTTTCCTTCGATGGACCCGTTTTATACTTAGCCATTTTGCGTTGCTCCAGCTGGTTGACTCCATCCTGCTAAAACATCAATCCAAGCAGGGTGGTCATTTAGGCAAGGAATTAGTCTTAGTGAATTTCCCCCTGCATTAAGAAAGACTTCTTCGCCTTGAATAGCGATTTCTTCCAGGGTTTCTAAGCAATCAGTAACAAAAGCCGGACATAGCACTATAACGTCTTTGATTCCCGATTTAGCCAGTTTAACTAAGG
>JAHRVB010000025.1 GCA_019090895.1 Kangiellaceae bacterium | reverse complement strand
TGGTGATCGACAAGGCTAAAGGGAATTTAGGAATGGCTCGAGCGATAGCTAGAAAAGTTGAAGAATCACTGGACTTATCAAAACTTAAATAACGGAGGATTAATTAGGCTTGTGTATCAACTGAGTCTTGTTCACATATTCTTCATTTTATGTTTTACACACAAAAGAGAACTGCCGGTTTTAATAACTATTTAAAAACCAGAATGTTAGGCAGTTCTCTTGCTAATGTATAATAATTGCTTTTGCTACTCCTGTTTTTTGTATGCACTAGTGTCTAATTAAAAATTGTGGAAATACATTTAGTTAAATACTATTTCTTAGTTTACTCGGATATAATCTTTAATTTATTATTGAGCATCGGGTTTTGTTGCACTTAGCACTTTCTTTAAATAAGCGAGTTTTTTAATTTCTACTTCAGTAAGCGCCTCATTATTTTTACAACGAGGATCGGTTTTCTGTAGCAGCGCTAATATATCTTTGGTTAGAGGGATAGGATCACAACCATGCCCCGTCTCGCAGATCATATCCCATTGAGGTTTAGCTTTTATATGACAACCAAAACAGTTGCCACCAAAACGATTGACGACGTCTGCAAACCCTCGTTTTCTGATTTTACTTCCATCTTTTGTTGCATCTAATTCAAAGAATTCCCAGTCTTTAGTTGCTGCATTGAACCCTTTATGGTGTTTTACCATGACTTCCCCGGGCACTAGTTGGACTAAAGAGCCAGGAGGATATGTGCCTCCGTTCTCAGATTGGGCTGTCTTTAGAGTTCCTTCAATATCGCCAAGTAGATTGTCCACATAAAATCCTCTGACCTTGGTCATTTCTCTAATACAACTAAAGGTCTTATCCGATATTTTTATTTGGCCGTTGTGTATAGTTGCAGGCTTTGGTGTTTCTTCAGCAATGGCATTCATCGTCAATAAGTTGGTAGCTACCAACAAGCTAACCAATAATTGTATCGGTTTTATCGCTCTTATTAATTTCATCGTTTTTTCCCCTCAATGGATTTATATTAGTTTGTGCGCAAACTATTTGCGTATAATATAAATTGCGTTGTTGCATTGTCAATCGTTTGTGCGCAAAATAATCGTTTTACTAGAGTCTTACAATATAGAGATATTAATGAAGTACACCATTTTGGAGCTTGATTCACAGGTTTGTCATTCGCTGTATTCAGCTTCCAATGCACTCATTCGGGCTTACCGACCGTTGTTGCAGCCTCTCGGCCTAACTTATCCTCAATACGTTGTAATGATGAGCTTGTGGCAGAGAGAAGGAGTAAGCGTGAAAGAATTGAGTGGCCATACACGGCTGGATTCCGGAACTCTTACACCATTGCTTAAAAGGCTGGAAGCCAAGGGGTATCTTACACGGTCGTTGTCGGTAGAAGATGAACGCCGCAAAGTCATCAGCCTCACATCCGCAGGGCTCCAATTAAAGCAATCTGCGAAAGAGGTGCCCGAGTCGCTTGCTTGTCAATCAACCATGCCAACTGAGAATTTGCATCAGTTAAAGAGCTTGTGCGACCAATTGTTAAAAGAGATAGATAAGGTTGCCGGGCGTTAACTAGAGTAATTGCTAATTAGGGTATCAATCGGATTTAAGCCCCCTCGCTCGAATTTAGTACAGATCGGACTTGGCCGTTTTTAGTGAGGATTGAGGCGATATTTCAATAATTTTGGTAGTTTGGCATTGATAAATGTTCAATTGATTTTTTCTGTGAAATAACTAACGATCCAATCATAGAGTTTCTCAACGGTTAACTGACTAAAATTAATGACTTCAAAATGGTCACTGGGATCTTTATTTTTAAATGCAAACTGATAGCGGATAACTTCCGGCAGATTATCCTGAAGTATCAAAATAATTCTTCGTTTAGTTTTTAAGCAATCAATCGTCATCGCATCTGCTGCAAAACCACTAGCTCTCATGCTTCGGCTTATACCCACTACCGGATTAATATCTAAATGATTTTGTTGTACCAAGGTGTGTGCTTCAGTGGCGATATCGGATAGTTTTTCTAAAACAGGAGTGGTCAATTTTATATTCTCTTATTATTTAGTCGACTTGCTTAGGTTGTTGTCGCCAACTCAACCAATTTGCATTGCTCGATTAAGTTGCGGCGACTTAAGTTACCTCGGGATATTTTCCCAATGGCATCTTCCGGTCCCAGCAATTCAATCATAATTTGGTGAGTGTCGGTTCCTTGACGATACATCGTCTGCGTTTTATCGCACAGATTTAATATATAGTCCAATTTCGATTGAAGTGCGCTTTTACCATTTTCAACAACTCCGCCATGGGGGCAAAACATCGTTTTAAAATCCAGTGCGATGGCTTTACGTAAGCTATCGACTAGCTGTTGTAAATTCTCATCACTTCGTAAAAGCTTTAACTTACGTGCAATAAACAAATCACCGCTAAAAAAATATCCCTGAACTGGTAAATGGTAGCAGGTCAGATCTTTGGCATGGCCTGGTGTTGCTATAGGATAAATAGGGTTACCGTCGCTTAAGTATTCGATATCGTCAATTTCGGTGCTAATGGTCCGTTTGGGACTGCCCCAAATTATCTTTTGTATTAAAGGCGTAGGGTATCCCTTATTCAGTTTCTTTTGAGAAAGGGCTGGTGCTCTGGGGATTAACTTACACAGGCTAGCGATCCGCTGGGCATTTCCACTGTGATCTTCATGATGATGGGTTAATAACAATTTCTTTACGGGGGATTGAGTAATAAAGGATTTAACGTGTCGCCATTGATTGCTGGGACCCGTATCAAAGACAGTGTCTCCTATTCGATAAACAATGAATTGAGTGTTAAGACCTAGATTAAAACGCCCAACTTTACGACCGAGCACGTTTTCAAATTGATAATGTTGGCGGATTGACATGAATCTCTGGCTAAAATGAATTAGTGGTACTTAGGGTTAGCCAGACTATATTCATTTTGGCTCAAACTCAAGTGTTGGTAACGGGCGTCTTAAATTACGGTAGATCCTTTGAAACTAGTAATTATCATTATTTGTGAAAGGTGTTCTCGTCATAGAGCCGCAGAGCACTTATTTTATGCCGGTTCTTCAATATCCAGCTATAATTTCCCATATACAATTCAGAATTCTAGCTATTTACTAAGAGAGGATTTAGGACCTTTTTCTTTACTAAGACAAAAAAGTCTTTTAATACAGCCTGTTATCTTCGTTAGTTCAATATTGTCGAACGTTATATCTCGCAACGTTTAGATGAATCTTACTAGTTGTCACATAACTGTAATAAAGAATCCCTATCATACCCTTAAATCGAAATTACCAGCCTTCGGGCAAAATTAATAACTTAAGTTTTATTTGGAGATTTATATGAAATTATTAAAGCCAACTCTTCTATCTTTGGCTCTTTCAAGTGTTTTTGCGCCTGCAATTGTAGCCGCTGAAGATAATTGGGTCGATGTGTATGGAAAAATCATGTTGACCCTTGATAGTGTTGACGAAGGTGGTGTCGACGGAACAGAAGAATGGCAATTAAACAGTAATACAACTCGTTTCGGAGTAAAGGGGTTTGGTGAGACGGGAGTTGAAGGTCTCGAAGTCTTTTACAAAATGGAATGGGCCGTTGATGTAACGGATGAAAGTAAAGAAAAGAACATTACTTCACGTAACCAATATATTGGACTTAGAGGCGGATTTGGCGAGATCTTAGCGGGCCGAGTTGATACACCTACCAAGACGTTAGTTTCAAAAATCGATTTATTTAATGATTACAAAGTCGAATTTAAGTCAGTGTTTAACGGTGAAGTGCGCTCGAGCGATATCATTCAATACACCACTCCTAAAATGGGCGGTTTTAAAGGGAAATTGGCGGTAGTTCCAGGCGAAGATTCAGGTACTAATGATGGTATAGCCGATGGAGTTTCTGCATCAGTTGAATATAAAGCTGGACAGTTTACTTTTGGCGCAGCAATGGATGACGGTATTGAAGGAGAAGACGTGGAAACAATGAGGGCGCTGGTTAAATATAAGATGGATAATTTCCAACTTGGGTTTATGTATCAAGATACTGATAACGGAAATTTATCTGGTGATGGCATGCTATTAAGTGGTGGATATACCATGGATAAGCATTTCTTAAAGTTTCAAATTTCCGAATCTGACGTGTGGGAAGCTGGAGCAAGTTCAAAAGCTAAATACACTTCTCAGCAAATGGTTGGTTGGGACTATAAGGCTAGCAAAAAAACAACTTTTGTCAGTTACCTAAGCTTTAGTGAAGTTGGAGCAACAAGCGAAGATGATACAATTTTTGGTGTAGGGATTATTCAAAAATTTTAACGCTTAATACAATTTATCTGCGATAAAAGCAGCCGGTTAGCGATAGTTGACCGGCTTTTTTTTTGATGTTAGGAAACCCTCTTCTTTGTAATATAGCTGTCATAATAACGTAATATATTAGTCACAATTAGCACATAAACTATCCGTAAATCGAAACTCACCCTAACAAGTGTTGTTTTCGTTTTTAGCGATATCGACTGTCGATATTCTGTGTTAATAAAATTAAGGGTTTGGTCATGAAAAAATTAATTCTAGCGATTAGCATGTTGATAACTAGCACTGCAGCTTTTACAGCAGGAAGAGACACTATCAATGTTGTTGGTTCTTCAACAGTTTATCCTTTCTCTACAGTCGTAGCAGAGAGATTTGGAAAATCCACTAAGTTCAAAACACCTAAAATAGAATCGACTGGAACGGGTGGTGGTATGAAATTATTTTGTGCTGGCGTTGGAATTGATACACCAGACATGTCAAACGCGTCTCGTCGAATTAAAAAAAGTGAATTTGACTTGTGTGCGAAAAACGGTGTTGAGGATATTACTGAGGTGTTGGTAGGTTACGATGGGATTGTAATTGCCAATTCTAAAGAATCAAAACAAATGATTGTTTCTCGAAAAGAATTGTTCTTAGCGCTAGCGAAAGAGATTCCGGCGACAGATGGTAGCGAAAAATTAATTGTTAATCCTTATAAGTATTGGAACGAAATAAATCAAGCGCTACCTGCGACTAAGATTGAAGTGATGGGGCCTCCTCCAACCTCTGGAACTCGCGATGCGTTTGCAGAGCTCGTGTTAGAAAGTGGTTGTAAAAAGTTTTCATGGATTAAAGCCATGAAAAAAACCAACAAAAAAAGGTACAAGACTATTTGTCATGCGGTACGTGAAGACCACGTTTATATCGAAGCTGGTGAAAACGATAATTTAATTGTTCAAAAATTAACAGCGAACCCGAACGCTTTCGGTGTTTTTGGATTCAGCTTCTTAGACCAAAACTCAGATAGACTGCAAGGTTCTGAGGTCGATGGAACAGAACCTACTTTTGAAGGAATTTCAGATGGTACTTACCCAGTGTCTCGTCCTCTGTATTTTTACGTGAAGAATTCACATGCTGGAAAAGTACCAGGCATATTAGAGTTCCTGAAGGAGTTCACTAGCGAAGAATCTATGGGTGATGAGGGTTATTTAACTGACAAAGGTCTAATCCCACTCGGCGAAGAAAAACTAAATATTGTTCGAAAGTCAGTCTTGTCGCTAACACCTTTAAAATTGTAAGAGGGGTTGTCTGCGGGCTCTTGTTATTCAAGGTGGAATGTAAGAGTCATCTTGAATTTCTTGCCCAAAGAGGCCCAGTTTTAAAAGTCGATAACAATATTCAATTATAAAAGTTAATCGATATTTAGGTACGATATTAATGAATACATCCACGCTCATATTTGTCATTGCTTTTTTAGCTTTGTTTAGCTATTGGTTTGCTATTCAACGAACGATTAAATTGGCTGGCGGTCTAGCAAAAGTTAAGCGATTAACATCACTGCCACGGCAGTTTGGTACGCTGACAGCATTTTGGTGTGGATTGCCTGCTCTTATTGTCTTACTTATTTGGTCGATTTTCGAAACGAGTGTGGTTCATTCGATTCTACTATCTTCTCTCACTCAGGAAGTGAACCAACTCCCGTTAGATCAACTTAGTTTATATCTTAATGATATTCATGTCATTGCTGCGCAAATAACTGATGGAGAACTAATTCGATTCGATGAGGAGAACTTGAAGCATCGAGCAGCTAGATACTTGGTTGAAACTCAGGTTTCTGCTGATTGGATGAAAAGTGGATTGGTTTTGCTAGTTTGTGTTTGTAGTGTGCTTTTTATTGTAAGCCGCTTTACAGCCGACTTCCAAGCACGAGTGAAAATGGAAAAAATCATTGGCGGTATACTCTGGGCTAGCTCGGGTGTGGCGCTTCTAACGACAGTTGGAATTATTCTATCAGTGCTGTTTGAGTCAATCCAATTTTTTAGCGCAGTGCCACCTTTGGAGTTTCTATTCGGTACTGAATGGAGTCCGCAAATAGCGATGCGCTCAGATCAAGTCGGAGGTTCAGGCGCTTTTGGAGCTATTCCGCTGTTCGCTGGAACGCTGCTCATAACCGCCATTGCAATGTTGTTATCGATTCCTACCGGATTAATGATCGCCATTTATTTATCGCAATATGCGTCAGAGCGACTACGCTCAATCGCTAAACCCATGTTAGAAATTTTGGCTGGTGTGCCGACGGTGGTTTATGGCTTTTTTGCGGCGCTGACTGTTGCTCCCCTTATTCGAGACTTTGGAGGATGGCTTGGTCTTAGTGTGGCGTCCGAAAGTGCACTGGCGGCAGGTTTGGTGATGGGCATTATGATTATCCCTTTTATTTCTTCACTTTCTGACGATGCAATAAGTGCGGTACCAAAATCCTTAAAAGAGGGCTCTCTTGGACTTGGAGCGACCCCCTCTGAAACGATAAAAAAAGTATTGTTACCAGCAGCAGTTCCAGGTATTGTCGGTGCCATTTTACTGGCTCTATCTAGAGCGATTGGTGAAACGATGATTGTGGTAATGGCCGCTGGAATGGCCGCTAATTTGACTGCTAATCCATTAGAATCAGTCACCACAGTGACAGTACAAATTGTGACGTTACTGACGGGAGACCAAGAGTTTGATAGCCCAAAAACCTTGGCGGCATTTGCTTTGGGTTTGATGTTGTTTGTGACGACTTTAGCGTTGAATATTATCGCGCTGAAAGTGGTAAGGAAATACCGTGAACAATATGACTAATAATAGCCTCAATGAAACACACCTAAAGAATTCTACATCGGATAAGGTTATGTATAGTGAAACATACTCAGTAACAGAAAAAGTATCGGCTAGCCTAAAGCGACGTCATAGGAAAGAGTCGAGATTTAAAGCTGCTGGATTGCTTTCGGTTTTGTTGGGTTTTTGTTTGGTTTTTATTTTGATATCCGATATTACTTATAAAGCGCTCCCTGCATTTCATCAGCATTGGGTCAAGCTAGAAATTAGCTTCGACCCATCATGGTTGTCACTTAAAGATAGCGGAGAGTCGAGCTTGTTAAGTGCGAATTATCGTAAGGTTATCAAACATTCATTATATGCTTCTTTTCCAGATGTAAAGGGACGCAAAGATAAGCGAAAATTATTCAAGCTACTCAGTAGTAATGCTGAATTTACTTTGAGGGACAAATTGATTGCTGATGTTGATTTAATTGGAACTAAGCAACCAGTTTGGATTCGACTTGATGACGATGTTGATAGCTATTTAAAGGATGAGCCAGAGATTGGTGCAGCGGGAGCGCGAGTGGATTCTCAACAGGCTGGTTGGATTCATACGTTACAGATACAGAATCGAATTGAAAAACGGTTTAATATTGCATTTTTTACACATGGTGATTCGAGAGAACCTGAGTTGGCGGGTGTTAAGGGGGCTTTTACTGGAACGCTTCTGACAATGTTGGTCACCCTATTGTTATCATTCCCTTTAGGCGTTTCGGCCGCACTTTATCTTGAAGAATTCGCTCCCAAAAATAGATGGACCGATATTATAGAAGTTAATATTAATAACTTAGCCGCGGTGCCATCAATTATTTTTGGTTTATTGGGCTTGGCTGTGATTATTAATATATTCGGTTTACCTCGTTCGGCGCCGTTAGTAGGGGGTATCGTTCTTTCATTGATGACACTCCCCACAATAATTATCGCTAGCCGTGCATCTATTAAAGCCGTTCCCCCGTCTATTCGAGAAGCCGCTCTTGGAATAGGGGCATCAAAAATGCAAACAGCTTTTGGGCATGTTTTACCTATGGCGATGCCTGGTATTTTAACCGGTGCAATTATAGGCATGGCGCAAGCATTGGGAGAGACTGCGCCATTATTGATGATCGGTATGGTCGCATTTATTGTCGATGTGCCAACGACCGTCACAGATGCCGCAACTGTTTTACCTGTGCAAATATTTTTGTGGGCAGATAGTCCTGAAAGAGCATTCTTAGCAAAGACTTCAGCTGCGATACTAGTGTTGTTAAGTTTTTTGTTGGTTATGAATATTAGTGCGGCAATTCTAAGAAAGAAATTCGAGAAATAGGTTAAAAATATGGTTGATATGTCATCTGCAGAAAGTTTACTTTCACAAGATACTCAAATAAACGGCACTGTTGGGAATTGTTATTCTAATGATGCGAAAATGTCGATGCGTGACGTCAACGTATATTACGATCAGAAACAAGCTATTAATAACGTTAGTTTAGATCTCGCGCGGCATCAAGTGACAGCCTTAATCGGTCCATCGGGCTGCGGCAAGTCGACTTTTCTAAGATGCTTGAATCGAATGAATGATACGATCCCAATTTGTCGAGTGGAAGGAGGGCTAACCCTTGATGGCAGCGATATCTATGATAAAAATATGGACCCCGTGTTATTGCGTGCGCGAGTAGGAATGGTTTTTCAGAAACCAAATCCATTTCCCAAATCAATTTATGAAAATGTTGCATACGGGCCAAAGATACACGGCCTGTCTTCGAACAAAGCTGAACTTGATGAGATTGTTATTACCAGTTTGCGAAAGGCGGGGCTTTTTGAGGAAGTAAAAGATAGGCTCGATGCTCCAGGAACTAGTTTGTCAGGTGGCCAACAGCAACGGTTATGTATCGCTCGAACTATCGCTGTTAGTCCTGAAGTCATTTTGATGGATGAACCTGCTTCAGCACTTGACCCTATCGCGACAGCTGTTATTGAGGAATTGATTGATGAGTTAAAAGAAAAATACACCATTGCCATCGTGACTCATTCTATGCAGCAAGCTGCCAGAATTTCTCAAACTACAGCATATTTTCATATGGGACAGTTGGTTGAAATGGGGGAAACATCCCAGATATTTACCAACCCAGCTCACAAACTAACAGAGAATTACATTACCGGCCGATTTGGATAAGTTGGTCCACCGAGGAGAATATTAAGATGGAAAACGATCTTCATTTATCACAACATATTTCCAAGCGATTTAATCAAGAACTTGAAGAAGTGCGCAATCAGGTTCTAAAAATGGGCGGTTTAGTAGAGCAACAAGTGAGTGATGGTTTAGTCGCGCTACTGGACGCTGATATGGATTTGGCTCAGCAGGTCGTGGATCAAGACAAGCTAGTAAACAGCATGGAAATCGAAATCGACGAAGTTTGTACTGAAATTTTGGCAAGGCGACAACCTGCGGCGAGTGACCTGCGTTTGATGATTAGTATTATTAAGACGATTACTGACTTAGAAAGAATTGGTGATGAAGCAGAAAAGTTAGGACGAAATGCTATTGTGTTGGCTAATAGTGATGGTGGAAGCAGGGAATATATAGAATTGCGCCATTTGGGGGAAAGCGTGAAGGAGATGCTTAAACGATCATTGAATGCTTATGCCCGAATGGATGTCGAAGAAGCGATAAGTGTTATACAAAGCGATAAGAATATTAATCAAGAATACGACGACCTTTCACGCTTATTGGTGATCAAAATGATGGAAGATCCTCGCCAAATTAAAAGTGCACTTAGAATTTCTTGGTGTGCAAGAGCGCTCGAACGAATTGGCGATCACACAAAGAATCTTTGTGAATATATTGTTTATTTAGTGAAAGGAAAAGATGTGCGACATATTAACTTCGACGAAATTAAACAACAAATAGATATCTAGCTATCAAGAGTTTAAACCTATTAACTCGCTTCGGAATCTTTGATCTCGAAGCTGCAAGTTATTTCGACAGATTTATTTAACATTAAAGCTGCAGAACAATATTTTTCGATTGAGAGTTCGCAGGCTCTTTGCACAGCAGAGTTTTTTATTTTTCTGCCAGTAACGATGTAATGGGCATTAATTTTAGTAAATACCGCGGGTATAGCGTCAGCTCTTTCAGCAGTAAGTTCACAGCGACAGTCAGTGATTATATGGCGACCCTTTTCCAAAATCATAACGACGTCTATTGAAGAACAACCACCAACAGCTGCCAGTATTAGTTGCATTGGAGAAGGGGCGCCGCCCTCACCATTCATAACTATCTTGTCGCCTTGTTCAGTTGTTGCCGTAAATTTTTGTCTTTGTTGCCATTCAGTGGACATTCTCACGATATTATTCCCTATTAATCTATATTGTGAATATTTATTTTTAATTATGCTTGCTTATTGTGCGCGTATCATTAAAAATCAACCTGAGATAATCGTTGCCGCACAGATATTAAGAAGATGTTATTTTAATACAATTGCGACTCAAGTGTTAATTGAATAACATTGTCCTATTAAGAATTGTTTTAAAAAAACAAACTTAGCACCATTAGGACTAAATTGTACCTAAGCTAATACGATCAAAAAGGTCGGCTCATCAGTTTAATGTTAGTATTAGGAAAAGGAACCACATTAGATTGCAGGTATTGCTATGGCCTTGATAAAAGAGCCCCTCGTTCTTCCCCATAATATTCAGAAAGACCCTACATTGCAGTGGTTTGTCTCGCAATGTCATAAACGACGTTATTCGGCTAAAACTACGATTATTTTTGCTGGAGATAAACCTGAAACCTTGTATTTCATCATCAAAGGTTCAGTGACCGTACTTATTGAAGATGATGATGGTAAAGAGTTGGTACTTGCTTATCTTAACTCAGGTGATTTCTTCGGTGAGATGGGTCTTTTTGATGGTGAAAATAATCGAAGTGCATGGGTTCGAGCCAAAGTCGAAGCCGACTTAGCTGAGATAAGCTATGCTCGATTTGAAGCTTTAGTCAAAGACAAGCCTGAAATTATGTTTAAGTTAGCTGAGCAAATGTCGTTGAGGCTCAGAAAAACTAGCCGAAAAGTGGGTGACTTGGCGTTTATGGATGTCACCGGACGTGTAGCACGTGCTTTATTGGATTTGGCCAAAGAGCCTGATGCGATTACCCATCCAGACGGCATGCAGATCAAGGTGACCCGCCAAGAACTTGGTAGAATTGTTGGCTGTTCTCGCGAAATGGTCGGTAGAGTGTTGAAAGTGCTTGAAGAACAGGAGCATATTCATGTGAAAGGCAAGACAATGGTGATTTTTGGAACGCGATAAAATTGTGTTTACAATTATTCCATTCAGGGGCCAATAGTTTGGCCCTTTTTTGTGGGTGCGACAAAAGTGTAAGAATCACTGCACTAAATGGCTAGAATTGACGTAGCAATAAGCAGGGGAGAAAAATATGCAAAATAGAGATTGGAGATCCCGGTTTTTGTTAGCTGTGATGAGTTTAATTGCCTGTGTGCAAGTTAACGCCGGAGATTTTGGTAAGCGGCTTTCAAAGGCTGCTATCGATCGTACTAAAGTTAGCATTCAATACGATGGTCGATATCTCCCAATTAGCTACCCAAACGGCGATGTGCCAGACAATATTGGGGTATGTACTGATCTCGTCATAAGAAGCTATCGAAAGCTAGGTATTGATTTACAACAATTGCTTCATTTGGATATCAAGGAGAATTTTACAAAGTATCCCTCAAATCGAATTTGGGGGATGAATAAGCCTGATACTAATATCGATCATCGCCGAGTTCCAAATCTACAAGTCTTTTTTGCACGAAAGGGTGTCAAATTAACAATTAGCCAAGACCCTAAAGATTATTTAGCGGGCGACTTAGTGACGTGGATGTTGCCGGGCAATTTACCGCATATTGGAATTGTGACGGAACAGATTGACTTAAACACCAAACGGCCAATGATCTCGCACAATATAGGTCGAGGGCCAGAGTTAGAGGATGTGCTCTTTAGTTATTTTATTACCGGTCACTATCGATTTAAAAATCCGCTGTGATTCAGTTTTAATTGTTAGCAACTAGTCGAAATCTATTTCGTCTGTAATTTCGTCATCTGTTTCTTCATCAGGTAATTGTTGCTCGTCGAGTTCATCCAAAATATTTTCTGCCGCTTCTTCTGAGTATTCAGTTGGCGTATTTTCCACTCTAAAAACTTCAAAATTTGAGCGTTTTGAGTTTGCGCTAGCTAACTTACCGTTAGTCAGGTCAATTTTGACATCAACGATTCCATCAGGCCGGGGAAGGTTATATTGTTTGGTTCCTTCGAGAGCCTTTTCCATGAACTTTTGCCAAATCGGTAGCGCTGCACGACCACCAAACTCAGATTTCCCCAATTTTTTGCTATGATCGCGGAATCCAACCCATGCCGAAGCCACATAGCGGTTGTTATATCCCGAAAACCACGCATCCTTCACATCATTGGTTGTACCGGTTTTCCCCGCGATATCGTGGCGCTTAAGTAATGGACTCTTTGATGTACTGAGGGGGCGCCACGCAGTTCCAGCATGAATAACATCTTTCAGCATACTGTTGATGATATACCGATTTCTTGCTTCGATAACTCGCGGCGCAATTTTTTCTTTAGCAACGGGCAATAAAGGCATGTTACTAATTTGAGCATTCTCATCTAGCATCAAATCACCTGATATATGACTTGTTGGGTTTATTTCCAGCTCTTGAGTTTCAGTGAGTGGCTTTACTCGAGACAATTGTTGCGTATCGGTTTCCAAGCTTTGCTCATCAGCTGTTGATTCAATGAATAACTGCCT
This sequence comes from Kangiellaceae bacterium, assembly GCA_019090895.1. GTDB lineage: Bacteria > Pseudomonadota > Gammaproteobacteria > Enterobacterales > Kangiellaceae. The sequence goes on along the minus strand of JAHRVB010000025.1, from coordinate 38,558 downwards.
TTCAAGTTCTGCTTCTTCTTGTAATTTGATGATTGAAAAACATTCTTCACAAACTTGTATCGGTTCTTGTTCAAAAAGGATCTGACCGTGACTATCTTCAATTCGTTGGATGTACCAAGGTGCTATTTGGTAACCACCGTTTGCTAATGTGGCGTACCCTGAAGCGACTTCCATGGGTGTAAAAGATGCGGATCCCAGTGCTAGCGAAGGATAGGGCTGCATTCTAGAACCAGGAAAACCGATTTTCTCCAAATATGCTTTTGCATATCTCGGACCAAATTTCTTGATCAGTCGAATTGCAACAGTATTAATTGACCAACTCAAAGCAACTCGTAGGCGAGTTGGGCCGCGATAATTACCACTGTCATTTTCTGGGCGCCAAAAATTACCGGCTGATACATCATTCTCTATATAGGGTGAATCGTTAATTAAAGATGCTGCGGTAAACCCTTTTTCGAGCGCTGCAGAATAAATGAAAGGTTTGATGTTCGAGCCGGGTTGTCTTCTTGCTTGAGTCACCATGTTGAATTTACTTAAGCTGTAATTGAATCCGCCAGCTAGCGCTTCGACTGCGCCATTTTGAGGATTAAGAACTACGAATCCACTGTTTACATCAGGTATTTGTGACAGTAAGTAAATACTCTTAGGCCCATCAACTTTAGTGGCTGTTTTAAGTGCTTCTCGCTCCTCCGCTTGTTGTTCTGTCTCTTCTTCATTTTGGGTAGTTATAGAACCGTTTTCACTTGGATCGCTAGATTCTGCAGTATCGACTCCTTCATCAGCCAATTCTGCTAGTTCAAATCGACTTGTTGGTATTACTCGGATGACATCTCCGACGGTAAAAATTTGTTCAATATCCTTTATTTTTCCATACGCTCGATGGTTTTCGTCAATGTATTTTCTAGCCCAAACAGAGTCTTCTAGTAATACTAATCCATGGCTACCGTCGGCCAGTAAAACTTCGGCTTGAGTCGTTTCAGTACTGATAACCAGAGCCGGTATTAACTCACCAACCTCAGAAAAATCAGCAATCCACTCGAGTCGTTCAGACTCAGTGTGGGTTTCTTGAATATCGTAGTGATGTTCAACGTCGCGAAAACCATGTCGTTTATCATACTCAAGTAAGCTTGTTCGTAGTGCATCTTGAGCATAAATTTGCAGTTGCGGGTCTAAACTTGTGTAGATTTTAAGTCCATCACTGTGAGCAACTTCCGCTCCAAATTGGTGAATCATGTCCATGTGGACCATTTCGGCAACGTACTGAGCATCAACCGTGGTTTTTGCTCCGTGTCGAGTCGTTTTTATGGGTTGGGCATTTGCTTCCTCATATTCTTGTTGGTCGATATGACCTTCAGCCAACATTCTTCCTAATACATGTTTACGTCTTTGCTTAGCTAATTCTGGTCTACTTATAGGATTAAATATAGAGGGTCCGTTGGGTATGCCTGCAAGTGTTGCTAGCTGAGGTAACTCAAGTTGGTTTAGTGGTTTCCCATAATAAACTTGAGAAGCGGCTCCTAGTCCCCAAGCGCGATGTCCAAATAATATTTTATTAAGAAATAATTCCAGTATTTCGTCTTTGGACAGTTCGGATTCTAATTTCCAAGCAACAAACATTTCTGTAAATTTACGAGAAAAACGTTTTTCGCGAGTGAGATAATAGTTGCGAGCTACCAGCATAGTAATAGTGCTAGCACCTTGGCTCTTAGTTCCAGTCGTTGCCAAATTTAGAATTGCGCGCAGAACTCCTTTAAAATCAACGCCTGAATGTTCATAAAAGCGCACGTCTTCGGTAGATAGTAGTGCGTCAACGAAATCTTGAGGTACTTGATCGAGAGTAATGGGAATTCGTCGGACGTTACCAAACTCATTAATCAGCTGGCCATCTTTGGCATAAATACTCATGGGAGTTTGCAGTCGTATTTGACGAATAGAGTCAACTGCTGGCAGATCGGGACCCACTGCCAAATAAAGGCCGATAAATCCCATAAGAGCGCATACTGTGAACAAGGTCACATAATATGCAAATTTAGCTGTTAGCTTTGTGATTCGTTTCATACCGGATTAACTAATAGATTGCCATAGTGGGTTAATCGACAAAGTATAACGGGATTTGCGCAAGGCTTTAACCACTAAGTGCATGATTTGTGCGTAATTTCGCGACTTGGCAGCGAAAATATTTTGTACAAATTGGAATTATCCCAAAAATTGTTGAAATCAAGACTACAATTGTGATGGCCCTTCTAATTGTTGAAGACGTTATGTGCAGGGAAAAGGCGAAAATAACGCGAATTTGCCCACATAAAAACAAAAAACAGGTGAAATTTCTGATAGTTAGGTCTATTATTTAAAGTGAAACATAGTTTTCACCTGTAACTGGATAAAATGATAGGAAAATTTTAGATTATGCTGGCTAATTTATTCGGCTCAAAAAAGACAGCCTTAGTAGGAATTGATATTAGTTCGACTGCTTGTAAGTTGATCGAACTTGGTAAAGTCGGTTCTCGCTATCGGGTAGAAAGCTATGCTGTGGAACCATTACCGCAGGATGCGATGGCAGATAGAGATATTCGAGACCCAGAAGTGGTCGGTGAAGCGTTAAAACGTGTCATCAGTCGTTCCGGTTCTAACATTAAGCATGCAGCGGTATCTGTTGCAGGCTCGTCTGTTATCACTAAAATTATACAAATGGATAAAGGACTTAGTGAGGAGGAAATGGAAAGCCAAATTGAAGTAGAAGCTGACCAATATATTCCTTACCCTCTTGAAGAGGTGGCCTTAGATTTTCAGGTGATTGGTGAATCAGAAAAAGTCCCCGATAAAGTAGACGTATTGTTAGCCGCATCGCGCTCAGAAAATGTGTATAGTCGAGTTGATGCACTTGAACTTGCGGGTCTTTCAACTAAGGTCGTTGACGTTGAAGCTTATGCGATTGAACGAGCCTTTAAACTACTAACGAATCAGTTACCCGATCAGGGCGAGGGGCAAATTATTGCCATCGCTGATATTGGTGCGACTAATACTAGCCTAAGCGTTTTAGAAGATTTTAATACCATTTATACGCGTGAGCAGACATTTGGTGGTTCTCAATTAACGGAAGAGATACAGCGGCGATATGGGCTTTCATTTGAGGAAGCTGGTATGGCGAAAAAACAAGGTGGTTTACCAGATGATTATGAGCCTGAAGTACTTGAGCCTTTCAAAGAAGCGGTAATCCAACAGGTCAGTCGCTCACTACAATTCTTCTATGGATCAAGTCAGTATGGAGAGGTTGATCATATCGTATTAGCCGGAGGATGTGCGGTTATTGATGGATTAGAAGAGATGATCGAAGAACGATTAGGCACTACGGCTTCAACAGCGAATCCTTTTGCGGATATGTCGTTATCTTCGCGAGTGAATGCGCAGGCGCTTAGCGCAGATGCCCCATCTCTTGTTAACTGTTGTGGGCTAGCACTAAGGAGTTTTGACTAATGGCAAACATTAACCTTTTACCTTGGCGAGAAGAGGAACGAACGGAAAGGCAACGCCAATTCGTCAGTGTACTCGGCTTGGTTGCAGTTTTAGGTGTTGTGGCAATGTGGTCAGTTTACATGTTCTACAACGATCAAATTGAGAATCAGCGCGGCCGAAATAACTATCTTGAAAGCCAAACACGCCAATTAGATACTAAAATTAAGGAAATAACGACGCTTGAGACCGAAAGGAAAGAATTGGTAGAGCGAATGGACTTGATTCAAGACTTACAGAAAAGTCGACCGCAAATTGTTCATTTATTTGACGAAATCGTGCAAAAAATACCGGAAGGTATGAACATGATACAGATTGAAAGAAAAAATGATGTTGTATTGTTCACAGGAGTTGCAGAGTCATCTCCGAGAATTTCTAATTTTATGAGAAATCTAGCAGCATCTCAATGGATAACGAAACCTGATATTGACGATATCGAAGATGATCAGGATTCAGGGTCTGGTAGGAAAATATTCAAATTGAAGACCAAAATAACGTCTCCTAACGCTAATAAAAAGGAGGCTAAATAATGGATTTAAAAAATCTAAATGATCTTGATGTTAGCGATATTGATTTCACTAACATGGGTTCGTGGCCTTTTGCTGGCAAAGCAATTATGGCAGCACTGGTATTTTCGTTGGTCGTGTTTCTTGGATTCTACTTCTTTATAGGAGATCAATCTGACGCGCTGGTGGTAATTGAACGAAAAGAAATTGATCTCAAAAAAGATTTCGAAAAAAAGCAAGCGAAAGCTGTGAATTTAGAAGCTTATAAACGACAGATGCAAACCATCAAAGATAGTTTTCAAACGCTTTTGCAGCAGCTTCCTAAAGCTGATCAAATGGCTGAGTTACTGGATGAAATATCCTACGCCGCAACTGGTGCTGGATGTGATATTTCTGCAGCCTCTTTTAAAAAGGAAGTCGATGCTGAGTTTTATTCCGAGAAACCCATCGAAATTCAAGTCACTGGTGGTTATCATCAACTAGCTGTTTTTGTCAGCCGAGTATCAAGGTTGCCACGAATAGTGACTTTGCATGATTTTACTATTCAAATTGGTGACGGAAATGTAAGTAGTTCACCGGATGAAAAGCTTTTGGTAATGAATATCACTGCAAAAACTTATCGAGCCGATGCGGGAGACAAACAATGATGTTTAATCTCAATCGTAAAATGGCTAAATGCTCGAGAAAATTAATTCAGCCAAGTCGAGTAATCGGTCTTGGAATAATCTCTTTGGTTTTAGTTTCCTGTGGAGGAAATACAGAAGACTTGGAAACTTGGGTCGACAATATTAAGGCAAAGCCGCCGGGTCGAATAGAGCCAATGCCGGATGTTAAAGTTTATCAGCCACACGATTACGCTTCGTTGAGTCTAAGAAGTCCATTTGCAGTCATGGAATTGGAGTTAGAGCAACAGCTTAAGCTCCTCCATGATGGCTGTGATGAAGCTATTAGACCAGATCCTGATAGGCGTCGAGAAGATTTAGAGCGTTATTCTTTAGATTCAATGGAGATGGTTGGAACACTAAATCGTCCCGGTAAAGAGTGGGGCTTGATAAAAATGACAGCGGGACCTATTAGTGGAAACGTTGTCAAAGTTCAATCGGGAGAATATCTCGGTATCCATCATGGACAGATCGATTCAATTTCTTCACAACAAATTGAAATTTCAACATTGGTGCCCGATAGCAAAGGTTGTTGGGAAAAAAGAAAAGTATATTTAACGCTGGCCGAAGGGTAGCGGGCACTAGGAGTTTTTATGAGTATTCGGGATAACACTAAATTAAGAAGAATAGGAGTGGGCATTATGGCTTGCCAAAAATTGAAACAGTGTTTGGTTATTGTTTTAGTGATGTTTGTTGGCATAGTCAATGGCACAGAAATATCAAAAGTAGATTTCAATGTGATGCCAGGAGACAAAGTAGAGATTAGGGTTTCTATGGATTCACCACCGCCAAATTTTCAAGAATTCACGACTAACAACCCAGCACGCATCGCGATGGATTTTGCCGGCGTAACAACCAACCTTACAAAGAAGACACACAACATTGGAGTCGGAGTGACTCGAAGTGTGACAGCTATTGAAGCAGGTGGTAGAACTCGACTAGTGATTAATCTAGTGGAAATGGCTCCGTATTCGACACGAGTAGACGGGAATGATTTGATTGTCACCGTAGGTCATGGTTCTTCTGACAGTTCTGCCTCACAATCAAATACGATTGTAGCCGCATCTTCAAAAAAAGCGGGATCAAACGACATTACTAATATTGACTTTAGGCGCGGTGAAAACGGCGAAGGTAGAGTCATTATTGATTTAGGTAATTCGAATATGGGGATCGACCTTAGGAAAGAAGGTCGCACGATTCTAGCTGACTTTGTCGATGCTCGAATTGCAGACGAGCTAGTGAGAAAGCTCGATGTTATTGATTTCGCAACACCAGCTCAATTAATTTCAACAAGCCGAGTAGGTAACAATGTTCGATTGGCCATCGATACTCTTAATGAATTTGAATATCTTGCGTACCAGGCCAATAATTCTTATATCATCGAATTAAAGCCATTGACCAAAGAAGAAATCGAACGCAAGAGTTTACAAGCTCCAGTTTATACAGGTGAAAGACTTTCACTTAACTTCCAAATCATTCCAGTAAGATCTGCATTGACTATTCTATCTGAATTTACCAATATCAATATGATAACCAGTGATACTGTTTCCGGTTCGATAGCGCTAAGGTTAAATCAAGTTCCATGGGACCAAGCCCTAGACATTATTCTTAAAACAAAAGGATTGGATAAGCGTAAAACAGGCAATGTAATGCTGATTGCTCCTGCTGAGGAGATAGCAGCCAGAGAAGCGTTGCAATTACAAACAGAAAAGCAAATCGAGCAACTCGCGCCATTACAGTCGGAGTTTATCCAAGTTAATTATGCCAAAGCGGCGAATATGTCGGAACTAATTCTTACTAAAGGTGCTAATTATTTGAGTCCACGAGGCAGTGTTTCCGTTGATGAAAGAACTAATATATTACTTGTTCAAGACACCGCTAAAAAACTCGATTCAATTCGGCGAATGGTTAATCGTCTTGATATTCCAATTCGACAAGTTTTAATCGAGTCCCGAATTGTTGTTGCCGATAATGGATTCACTGATGAACTCGGCGTTAAATTTGGAATATCAGATTTGGGTAGTCAAGCTGCTATATCTGGAACGCAAGGTGCAACTAATAATTTATTGTTTGGTGGGCCAGACCCGCAAGACCGATCACTTTCGGTTAATTTACCGGTTTCTCAAGCTGCGGGAACTATTGGATTAACATTTGCTCGATTAGCAGAAGGCACGATTCTTGATGTAGAACTTTCTGCGCTAGAAAGTGAATCTCGAGGTGAAGTTATCGCATCGCCAAGAGTATTTACGACTAATAACAATGAAGCTTACATCGAATCCGGGGAGCAAATACCTTATTTACAGGCGAGTTCGGCCGGAAATACGACGGTAACGTTCAAAAAAGCAGTATTAAGTTTAAAGGTAACTCCACAAATCACTCCAGATGATCGTATAATCCTAGAGTTGCAGATTAATCAGGATACCCGTGGTGAAGATACGGTTTTTGGACCAGCAATCAACACACGAGAAGTTGGTACAAGAGTCTTGGTTGAAAATGGTGAAACCATCGTTTTAGGTGGTGTTTATCAACAAAGAGTCAATAGAGAAGTGACTAAAGTACCATTACTAGGTGATTTACCTGGTATTGGAGCATTATTTCGATCGACTAAAGACTCATCTGCAAAACAAGAACTATTGATGTTTGTTACACCAAAAATAGTCAAAGACACTATTCAATAGATTTATTTAAAGATCTGCGCAAAAACCCGCTGTTGCGGGTTCTTGTGTTTCTAACGTAGGACAAAATAAAAGCTAATTTTATGAAAGGTAAACGAAACATATTCTTAGTCGGCCCAATGGGTGCCGGAAAGACGACGATTGGTAAACAATTGGCTCAACTTCTGCATTTAGAGTTTATTGATACTGATCAAGAGATTGAGTCACGAACGGGCGCACCGATCGATTGGATATTCGATATTGAAGGCGAAGATGGCTTTCGCGAACGCGAAAAAGAGATAATTGCCGAACTATCTCAAAAGCAGGGCATTGTACTCGCCACTGGTGGCGGGGCAGTGGTCACTCCAGAAAATCGCACTTTTCTTGCGGGTAGAGGTATTGTCGTTTACTTGGAGACTTCGATAGAGCAACAGCTTGAAAGAACACGCAAAGATAAGAGACGACCTCTATTGCAAAAGTCAGACGATCCTGAAGCAACACTTATTGCTTTACACAAAGAGCGCGACGCACAATACCGGGAAATTGCCGATGTTATTGTTGCGACCAACGAAAACTCTATTAAATCAGTCGCTAATAAGATCGCCAATCAAATCAACGAAAATTAGGTGCAAAATCATGCGTCTTTTGCAGCTACCTTTAAAAGATAATCCTTATTCTATTCACATAGGGTCTGGTTTGTTAAATGATTCTTCGTTATTGAAGTCTTATTGTGATGGTGACAATGTATTATTTGTTACAAATGAAACAATCGCCCCGATTTACCTCGATAGGGTTAAAAATTCCGTCGCCGGAAAAAATATTCATCAAGTTATTATAGCCGACGGCGAAGTTTACAAAAGTAGAGAGAGTTTTTTTAAAATTATCGACTACTTAGTAGAGCATGGATTTAGACGAAATGACACCTTAATAGCGCTTGGGGGAGGGGTTATAGGTGATTTGTCCGGTTTTGCGGCTGCGAGTTATCAAAGGGGAATGAATCTAGTCCAAATTCCTACCAGTCTTCTATCTCAAGTAGATTCTTCCGTTGGTGGTAAAACTGCCATCAATCATCAGCAGGGCAAAAACCTAGTGGGTGCATTTTATCAGCCGTCCGCAGTCATTATAGATGTTGACACTCTCGACACCCTACCAGACAGAGAATATTTTTCTGGATTCGGAGAGATAATAAAATATGCATTATTAGGAGAGGCATCGATTAAAAGACTTTTATCGAGCCAAATAGATAAGTTGTTTGAGCGAGATAGAAAAACTTTAATCGAATTGATCTACCTAAGCTGCCAGATGAAATCCGAGATTGTTGCTAAAGATGAAAAAGAAAAAGGAGAAAGAGCGCTTCTTAATCTAGGTCATACTTTTGCGCATGCATTAGAGACACTAACGGAGTACAAACATTATTTACATGGAGAAGCAGTAGCTATCGGAATTATGATGGCTCTCAGCTTAAGTAAGATAAAAAACCTCATTGACTCACAAAAGGTTGAAGAATATCAGCAGCTGCTTGAAAAACTCAAACTGCCTGTCAATATACAAAGGAAGTTGAGCGTCGACGCTTTTTTGGCTGTGATGACGAAAGATAAGAAGAACCAATCAAAAGCATTACGTCTTGTTCTTGTTAAACAAGACCGTTGTATATTAAAAGAAGAACCGAACACACAGCTAGTGGCAGATGTAATACAAGAGTTTACGGCTTAAGTCGTGTCATGCTGTTTCATAAGATGTGCTAACATAACTTAAATAGCTAGTTTACCTATCGGAAAAATGAGTGGACTTATACGTCAGCCAACAGAAACATCAGCTAATGGATTCGCTTGAAAATCAAGTGAGATTTTCACAATTAGTGGCTGTAATTGTTGGTGCTAAAGGTCTTGGTAAAACTTTTTTAATCAGTCAGCTGCATCAACGACTCGACGAAGAAGTTGTTATTGCCAGTATCGATGCTAGCTATGCCATGTCGGAAGACCAGCTGGTTAAAACGATTAGTTTGCAGTTGGGATTAAGTTGGCAGGACTCTAATGATGATTTAACTCAGAGAATTAAAAGTACTCACTCGCAAAAAGTGCTCGTCACTATTGATAATGCCCACTTGCTTTCTCCTACTTGTGTTGAATTCATTTTAATGCTTAATCAAAGTCAGCTCTCTCAAGCGGAATCTTTCCTGTTTATTTTGCTCGCTGGAGAGAAAAACCTACCCAACTTAATCAGCCAAACCAGTTGTTATACGCAAAATCCAGATATGTGCGTGGTATTCGAATTGGAGCCTATACAACAATTGGAAGCTAAGTTAGTCGCAGGCAGTTTTAGTCATCCTAATAGCGCGATGTTAGAGGAGCTCAAAGATAATAAAAAACTCGATTATTTTTGGCAAATATCAAAAGGAAATCCCGCTGAGCTCAATTACCACATGTCTCGATGGCTAGACGATCATTTCCCAACAGAGATAGTTGAAGTTGCTTCTGGTACAACAGGTACGTACTTCAAGTCAGTCATTTATACACTGCTCGCGATTAGTCTAGTTAGCATGTTGGTTTTCCAGGATGAAATAAATAGTTTATTTACGACAACACCACCATTAGTAGTCGAAAATACTACCGAGTCGGCAACCGCTCTTCAGGAAAGTGAGAGGTTCGAAGAGAATCCGTCTAAAGTAGATAGCAGCACAGAGCAACCATTTGAACTTGAAGGGGTTGCAAATAATGCGAAACAGGCTGACTCACCCGTTCCAGTTAATGAAGCCAAAGAATCGGTCAATGACAAATTAAAAGCTAAAACTCAAGACACGGATTTGGTGACTGAAAACGAACTCAAAATAGGGTCAGAATCAGCGCAAAAGAGAAAAACGAAAGCAATTAATTCTGTTATCGACTCTACCCAATTACCTATAACGGCACAACCAACAAGTGAAGTCGAAACAATCCCTAAACCGTCGATAGAACTAACCCAACAAGAAAAAGCGCTATTGAATTTCGAAAGTTCACATTTCGTTTTGCAATGGGCAGGGGTTAGTAGCTTAAACGCGGCTCAGCAATATAAACAGGCTCATACGGCGAAAAGTCAGATGAGTATTTATCGTCGAAATAATAATGACAAAACTCTATTCTTAATCATTAGTGACGTTTACTCTAATCGTGCGCTTGCTGAATTCGCTAAAAATGATTACCTGGCTAAAGGAGTGAAAGAGAAGCCTTGGGTGAAGCCCTTATCAGCAGTTCAAAAGGAAATTGTAGCGTTCAGAAAGTCGTCTCAACCGGTTAACTAGCTTATAAATCTATTGCTGCATCGTGCAGTACTGTCCCGAGCGTAGATTTGGTTATCAGTATCAATCTAGGCATTCGTCAGGTAAAATCCGATAAATTTCACAATTGGCACTTTCCTAATGTTAAAGAATGATCGTTATATTAAGGCCGCTCTTAGCCAAAAGGTTGATAAGACTCCCGTTTGGATGATGAGACAAGCCGGAAGGTATCTTCCAGAGTACCGCAAGCTTCGCTCTGAAGCGGGTGACTTTATGGCGTTATGCACAAACCCAGAGCTAGCCTGTGAAGTAACGTTGCAACCTTTACGTCGGTATGAGCTTGATGCTGCAATATTGTTTTCGGATATTTTAACGATTCCTGATGCCATGGGGTTGGAGCTTTATTTCAAAACCGGTGAAGGTCCTGCCTTTAAGAAACCAATTAATTCGGTACAGGACATCAAGGCTCTCGCGGTACCGGATATTTATTCAGAACTCAAATACGTAACCGACGCAGTAAGCACCATTCGAAAAGCACTGAATAACGAAACGCCATTGATAGGATTTTCGGGCAGCCCGTGGACCTTAGCAACTTATATGGTTGAAGGCGGGACGACCAAGAATTTTGGTAAAGTTAAGGGGATGATGTTTTCTGAGCCCGCAGCAATGCATCAATTGTTAGACGTATTAGCCAAATCAGTGATAAATTATCTTAATGCTCAGATTGAATCCGGCGCTCAGGCAGTCATGGTTTTTGATACCTGGGGCGGAGTACTATCAACGCGAGATTATAATGAGTTTTCGCTGTGTTATATGCAACAAATTGTCGATGGACTTATTCGAAACAAAGATGGCCAAAAGATTCCTGTGACGCTTTATACCAAAGGTGGAGCTGGTTGGCTTGAGGCGATGGCAGATACTGGTGCCGATTGCATCGGATTAGATTGGAGCATTGATATCGATAAAGCTCGAGCTAGAATTGGAAATAAAGTCGCTCTACAGGGTAATATGGATCCTTGTATCCTCTATTCTACACCTAAAAGAATTGAGCAAGAAGTAGCTGATATTTTGTCAAAGTTTGGGACTGGTAATGGTCACGTATTCAATCTTGGTCATGGAATTCACCCGACGATTGAACCGGAAAATGTGAAAGCTTATGTTGATGCGGTGCATTTACATAGCGGGAAATATCACCTCTAATAAGTAATTAGGTTATATGTCCTGTCCTGAAATATGTTGACGGGACAATATGCACAAAAAAGGCACTATTAAGTGCCTTTTTTCTTTTTCTTTAGCTCTTGCTAATCAACCAGAGTGATTTGCGATATTGTTGTTATTTCGTTCGGTGTCGTTACAGAAATAACCAAGGGGCCGCTATCTGAAGTGGTATCCGGCGAGACAGATACTGAACAAGAGTTAATACCATATGCGCTAGAATTATTAACTATACACTCAGAAGGTCCCACTATTTTACCATTACCAGCCTCGAACGATATCACCGTACCATTCGGCATTGAGCCATTATGCAAATCAGCAATGAAGGCATGAATGGTTGCTGGTAACGTTGTTGGTAAGAAATAATTTGCGCTGTCAGTATTATCTAGTCCTGCTTCTATTAAGCCAATGTTTGCTTCAGAACCTGCTTGCAGAATAGTAATATTTTTCCAAATTGTAAGTAACTGACGACTACAATCACCAGCTGTTTCACTCGCAACCGGACATAATACGCCGTTATATAATCCATTAGCTAAGTCAAACGTTTGGTTACTGTTAAAGTCGACAAATTCTTCGTTATCGCCACCAACTTGATAACACTCAGTCGTATTGCCGGTCCCATAACACTTCGCATCCACATCCGCTGCCCCCGTAGCTGGGTCTCCGTTGCTTAGCTTGCCATCAAAAATACTATCTTCATTATCATCCGTAAACGCTTCCGTTAAGTCAGTGAATGCTTCACCTGCATCGAACTGCCCATTGGCATTGGAGTCGGTGAAACTTTCTTCACCTAGAATCGTAGCGCGAATCGATACTCGATTACCATACACCTGTCCTAGACCACCAAAGAATTGAGCCTCTGTTGTGGTCGCTGCAGTTGCGTTAACATAAGAACAAGGAAGTCCCGCGGCATTTAAATTTGAATCACTGCCATCAGATTCTAAACATTCACCTACAGCAATATCACCTAATCTTCGGGTAATTGCCGTCACATCTCTAAGAGCTGGGTTAGGAATTCTTGGCGCGCCACTTGTCCAAGTGACAGAACAAAGTCCGTCGATCGTGGTACATGATGGTTCTATTGAACCGAACTCTGTTACGAACGAAATTGCAGTACCGTCAGGAACTGGATTATTAAAGTGATCGGAAGCTCGTGCAACTATTTCTGACTCAGTTCCATCTATACCCCAGCCTTCTGGAGCCAGGTGTGATGCGGACAAGCTAAGACTGTTAAAGTCAGCCACACCAGTTGATATAACTAATTCATCCGAAACGGTAGAAATTGCATCGTCCAATGCGAGTGAAGCCACAACTCGCACGGGAGTAGGAATAGTTCCAGATTGAACTATAACATCTACTAGCCCATTAGAGTCGGTTTGAGCGGGACCTTCAACTCCTGTGTCGGGACTAATTGTTAAACCGCCGACAGACGTCGTGAGAGAAAAATTTACCCCTACATTTGGAACTGGATTGCTAATTGAATCAATTACTCTAAAGGTTACTGTTGAAGTTTCAGAACGACCTGAACCACCCGTTCCTTGGAGTGCAATATTCGCAGGAGTCGCACTCACAAATTCAATACTTCCTGCGGAAGCTGCTTGGACATCAATTGTACCTGTTTGACTAAGAAGAGTTTGTCCTACCGTTAAACTAATGATAATTGTGTCGGTGATACCACACCCTTGGTCTTTATAAGTTGAGCGAGCAACTCCAGATATGGTATCAACATCCGTATCGATGGTCGCTGTGCCTTGTATGACACATTCTGAAGTAAATTGAACTGTTGCCGTTTCGGAAAGTGGTGATGTAACACCGCCAGTGGTTTCAGTAATGGTCACTTCGACGGTAGCTGTACCGTTCGCCCCGATGCTTGAAGGGGATATAATTGGAGCAGTCATTGCTACGTCTGTCGCCGAGATGCTCACAGAGAAATCAATTGACTGAAATACTCCTCCATCGACAGTTGCAGTGACGGTACCAGCACCTTCAGAATTTCCCGATTGTAAGAGGATCGAAGCGACTCCATTCGTATCTGTTAAGGCTGTACCGCTTGAAGGGTTAAGTTGTCCAACGCCACCATTAAGAGAGAAAGTAACCAACACACCTGCAGAAGGAACACCTCCGTTAGTCAATGTTGCCTGTAAAGTGCCTGGACTTGCTCCACTGACATTACTAGTGGGGTTATTGTCTGGATCAAGTAGTAGTACGCTTAAATTTATGAAAGTCGATTGACCATTACCATCAGTTGCAAAGCCGACACTGTCCGTCGAACCTGAAGGGATTGTAGCGGTGACCGTTCCTGCTCCAGCAGCTGTACCAGCACTCAGCGAGATGGTCGCAGTACCACTAGCGTCGGTTAATGCGGTTCCAGACGTAGGGTCTAATTGACCTGCAGAATTGGACAGTGAAAAAGTTACAACAGTACCTGCTAGGCCATCGGACACCACTGCCGTGACTGTCGCTGGACTTGCCGAAGTAATTGTCCCGGCAGTAATCGAAACTGCAACAGTGGTTACGGTTGTACCTCCACCACTACCTCCACCGCCGGTGCCATCATCATCATCTTCAAAACTACCACCGCCACCACCACAGGCCGCAACAAAAGATAACATGATGAATCCTGCAATCATGTTAAATGCTTTAAATGGTGAGGATACCTTTTTTAACCAATCCATCACAAAAATCTCCCGTGATCTGACGTCCAATAAACTACTGTAAACCAGTAGTTTGAGAATAATTTAAATAAATCTGACAGCTTTAACATCAGCCTACCTAAGTGGCTGATGATTTACAATCTTATCAAACAAAAAACTTACTAAAAACAACAAGTTCTCAGTTAAAGTTAGACTAATTTCTCACTAAATCCAAGGTGTCTGTGACTTTTTTTGTGAGATTGTTCATAAATACTAGCAGTTGTTCCCAAAAAGCATCGACTTTTTGTCTCAAAACGGCAATTAACAAGGATGAAAGTGCAATTTCCCTCATTTATGTACTTGCAAATACTGCTGAGTTGAACAATTTCTAAAAATGTTTAAGATGCTTATCAATTAATTAACTTATATTGCAGCCCAGTTAATTTTCTCGAAAGGTCTAATTTATGCGTCCGGTTCAAATTTTTTATCTTATTTCAATCTGTTTGCTAGTGCTCACTAGCTTGCTAAGCACTATATGGGGCGGGTCGATTCATTTACTATGGTTGTTCGGACCAATCATTTTGATAGGTTTGTATGACATAAACCAAAAGAAGCACACTGTCCTCCGTTTATACCCCGTCGTCGGGCATATAAGATATCTCTTAGAATCATTCAGACCAGAGATTCAGCAGTACTTTGTTGAGTCTGATACCAACGGAATGCCAATTAGCCGAGAATTTCGGTCGTTGGTCTATCAAAGAGCTAAAGGAGTCAGAGATACCCGACCATTTGGTACGGTATTCGATGTCTACCGTGATGGTTATGAATGGGTTAATCACTCTTTGGCGCCAACGGATGTTCATCAGGTTAATTCAAATGTGAAGTTTGGTGACATCGATTGTTCTCAGCCGTATTTGGCTTCTGCGCTTAATATTTCAGCGATGAGTTTTGGTTCTTTGAGTCAAAACGCAATCCTTGCCTTGAATCAGGGGGCTAAAGCCGGCGGCTTTGCACACAATACTGGCGAAGGAGGACTGAGTCCGTACCATTTAAAACCTGGTGGCGATATTATTTGGCAAATAGGCACGGGTTATTTCGGTTGTCGAGATGTGCATGGTCATTTCGACGAATCACTGTTCCAGAAAAACGCCAATCAAGACGTTGTTAAGATGATTGAGATTAAGTTGTCGCAAGGCGCTAAGCCAGGGCATGGTGGCATTTTACCAGCGGTTAAGCTCACAGAAGAAATTGCTCAAATTAGACATGTACCCATGGGTAAGGATGTTATTTCGCCTGCCGCACACACCGCTTTTTCAACACCTGTAGGGCTGCTAGAGTTTGTCGACAAGTTGCGCAAGCTTTCGGGGGGGAAACCGATCGGCTTTAAGCTCTGTATTGGTCGTAGACAAGAATTCTTCTCTATTTGTAAAGCTATGCTCGAAACTGGCATTGTTCCGGATTTTATCACTATCGATGGAAGTGAAGGCGGCACAGGAGCTGCCCCGGTAGAATTAACCAATTCAGTCGGGCTTCCACTTAAAGATGCATTGGTTTTTGTTAATAGTGTCTTAATTGGCATCGGACTTCGCGATAAGATAAGAATCATTGCGTCAGGCAAATCGCTTTCCGCATTCCATTTACTTAGATTGTTAGCATTGGGTGCCGATACAGTTAATGCGGCTCGTGCAATGATGTTTGCTTTAGGATGTATTCAATCTCGTCACTGCAATACCGATAAATGTCCTACGGGGATTGCCACGCAAGATCCTGCACGCTACAAAGCGCTTGATGTCGCAGACAAAGCAAAACGTGTGACAAATTATCACGCTTCAATTATTGAAAACTTACATGAATTACTTGCAGCGATTGGATTGACAGATACAAGCCAGCTAAAACCCGAACATATTAATCACCGAGTAAAAGGAACTGATATCAAGAACTATTCACAGCTTTATTCTTGTTTGGATAAAGGACAACTTATAGATGGCGACATCCCCGAGGAATATGTGAATGATTGGAATAGCGCAGACGCGAGGTGTTGGCAACCTTGAACATTTTAATAGATGAGTTCATTGCGCCTTGGTGGGCAAAGAATCGACATTTGCAAACTGTATGGGGAAGCTTGTTTCGGCGCTTACCTAAACTACCCAAAATGCAAAGAATGAGGCTAGAACTTGATGATGGCGATTTCATTGATGTCGATCATTATCCACAAAACGACCGACCGACCTTGTTGTTATTACATGGTTTAGAAGGGTCGATTGATTCTCCGTATATTAGAGGTATGATCAAATCGGCTAAAGACAAAGGATGGCAAATACTAGTTAAACATTTTAGAAGCTGTAGTGGTGAGCCCAACAGGTTGCTACGAAGTTACAATAGCGGGGTGAGTGAAGATCTACACCAAGTGTTGGAACTGCTAAAAAAGAATCAAATAAAAGTAGACTACATTGTCGGCTACTCCTTAGGTGGTAATGTTTTATTGAAATGGTTGGGTGAACAGACAACCAATGTTGAGATTAAGGCGGCGGTAGCTGTTTCTGTCCCACTCATGTTGGATGTTTGTGCGACTGAAATACATCAAGGTTTCTCCAGAGTTTATGAGAGTGCACTGTTAAGAACTCTGAGAAAAAAAACCAAAGAGAAAAAGCTCCGTTTCGACTCTGAGCAGCTTCCAGGGCTGGCAGAAATTCCTCGACTCAACTCATTTTGGAAATTTGATGAAAAGGTGACAGCTCCTGCACACGGTTTTGAAGATGCAAAAGACTATTATCGAAAGGCGTCCTCTAGACAGTTTGTCAAGGATATAAAAATTCCAACGCTGATTATTCAGTCAATGGACGATCCGTTTATGAATGAAACTGTTCTTCCGGACACGAATGAATTACCCGCAAATGTTATTTTAGAAAAAAATTCTCACGGAGGCCACGTTGGTTTCGTAGGAGGGAAATGGCCATGGTGCGCTGAGTATTACCTAGAACAACGCATTCCGAAATATCTGGAAACTGTCAGTGCAAATGGTTAGGCTATGGGGTGAATCTGTTAATGAACAGGATATCGAGATCATTAAATTATGAAGCGTAGAGGTTTGTTAAGGGGAGCTCTATCGACTTGCGTGCTTAGTTTAGGCGGCATTTCTGCGTACCAGCTTTATTTAGATAATCAAAATACCCCCCCAATAGAGTCAGAACATCAGTTTATTTTTTTGCAATCCGATGATCGTATGTTGTTAGAAATACTCATTCCAGTGTTCATTTCTGGACGCGAGTTTTCTGCCAGTATTTCGACTAACTTAATTATGAGTAATATTGATAATGCGATTATCCGATTACCAGAACGCACCCAGGCAGAATTGCGTGAACTTTTCACATTATTAGGTTCTATGTTAGGAAGGTTATTATTAGCGAATGTTTGGAAAAACTGGCGAGGGGCGAGTAATAGTTCGGTCGATTCATTTTTGAATAGTTGGCGGGAAAGTCAACTAGAGCTTTTGCAAGTCGCATATAAAGGTCTGCATAAATTAATCATTGGATCAACATATTCAGAAGCAGAAACGTGGCCTTCTCTAGATTATGCGGGACCACCTTTTTCGAATATCGGTGAAGGTTAAATTTTTATGATTAACGTCGAAGACTCAATCAATCTAGCCACACAGAATTTACCCAAAATTCTACAATGCGATGTCGTTATTGTGGGAAGTGGCGCAGGTGGCGGGATCAGCGCCGAAATTCTCTCGCGCTCAGGCTTGAAAGTGATTATTGTTGAAGAAGGGCCTCTCCGAACTGCAGCAGATTTCAAAATGAAAGAGAAAGAAGCTTATGCTGATCTATACCAAGAAGTTGCTGGGAGACAAACCCTCGATAAGGGCATCCAAATATTACAAGGTCGAAATGTTGGAGGTTCCACAACTGTTAATTGGACATCAAGTTTCCGCACGCCAACTCAAACACTTGAATATTGGCAACAAGAATTTGCTGTAAAAGAATTATCATCTGAACAGCTAGCACCATGGTTCGACTGGGTTGAAAAAAGGCTTAATATTTCTCCTTGGGCGATCCCCCCTAATCAAAATAACCAGATACTTGCTGATGGCGCGAGTACGTTGGGTTGGTCATACGGTGTTATCCCAAGAAATGTGAAAGGTTGTGCCAATTTGGGCTATTGTGGAATGGGTTGTCCGATTGACGCTAAGCAATCAATGTTGGTAACAACTTTGCCTGCGGCGATCAAAAACGGCGCACAATTAATTCATCGCGCAAGAGTTGAATCCGTGATCCACAAAAACGGCCGTGCGGTCGGTGTTCGATTGACATCGATGAACCAACTTGGTCAAGTTAATCAAAGAAATATAGCTCAGATAATGGCCAAGCAAGTTGTCATCTCGGCCGGCGCGATTGGTAGTCCCGCTGTTTTGCTAAGAAGTGAGATCGTTAACCCCTTTGCTACCTTAGGTAAGCGAACTTTCTTGCACCCTGTGACTGCAACTATTGCTAAAATGAAAGCTAAAGTTGAAGCCTTTTCGGGAGCGCCGCAAAGTATCTATAGTGACCATTTTTTGTGGCGTGATGGAATTAGCGGCGAGTTAGGCTACAAAATTGAAGTGCCACCTATGCATCCTGTTCTATCATCTACTCTATTGATGCATCATGGAAAACTTCAAGCAGAACTACTCAAAAATCTTTCTAATTACCAAGCAAATATCGGACTTGTTCGAGATGGTTTCCACGAAGAAAGCCAAGGCGGCCAAGTTTCACTCGATGAATATGGATACCCGCAAATTGATTATAAAATAACTCCGGTTGTATGGCGTTCATTGCGTGCTGCGATGCTGTCGATGAGCGAACTTCAGTTCGCTGCGGGTGCTGAGCGAGTTTTACCCTTGCATATGGATGCAACTTTGTCCAATCGTTGGTCTGCATGTAAACAACAAATTGAAAACTTAAGGGCGGATAAGATACGCTGGCAAACGATGAGTGCACATGTTATGGGAGGGTGTACTATGGGAGCGAATGAGGAAAATTCGGTGGTGAATTCGTTAGGGCAACATCATCAAATAGAAAACTTGTCGGTTATCGATGGTTCCATTTTTCCGACGAGTTTAGGGGTGAATCCTCAACTCACTATTTATGCCATAGCGGCCAAATTATCGGTACAATTAGTAAAACGAATGAAAGCGCATCTTCCAGAAGATTTGTTGATACTTAAATGATTCCAAGATTTCGCGGTTAACAGATAACTGGAATAAAAATGGGAAATTCAAAATGCATAAAATAGTCTTGTATCCAGGAACTTTTGATCCTATTACAAATGGTCACTTAGATCTTATCCAGAGAGCGACTAGACTCTTTGATAAGGTCATTGTCGCAGTTGCTGATAGTCAGGGGAAGAACCCTCTTTTTACCGTTGACCAACGTGTGGAATTAGTTGAAGAAGTGGTCGCGGATATGAAAAGGGTGGAAGTCTGTGGGTTTAGAGGGTTGTTGGTTGACTTAGCGAAAGAAAAAAATGCCGATGTATTATTGAGAGGGTTAAGGGCAGTGTCCGACTTTGAATATGAATTCCAATTGGCTAATATGAACCGTCACCTTTATCCTGAACTAGAAAGTTTGTTCTTAACTCCCTCCGAAGAATATTCTTTCATATCTTCAACACTGGTGAGAGAAGTGGCCTCACTAGGAGGGGATGTGACGGAATTTGTTCCAGTGGCAGTTCAGAAAAGGCTCGCCGAGCGTTTTGAGAAATAGTGATGAAATACGGAACTGAAGATGCATCCTACCAAGCCGCAGGGCAGCTCGCGGGTATTACCAAATTAGTCGATCGTTTTTACCAATATATGGATGAACTCGAAGAAGCCAGAATTATTCGAGTAATGCATCCAGCAGATTTAACCAATTCAAGAGATAAGTTGACTTGTTTTCTTTCTGGATGGTTGGGCGGACCAAGGCTTTACGCACCAAAGTATGGTCAAATTAGTATCCCACAAGTACATCGACACTTAACGATAGACTCTCCGGAAAGAGACGCTTGGTTATTGTGTATGAAAAAAGCGGCAGATGAGCAACCCTACGAAGATAAATTTAGAAACTACTTACTAGAGCAACTATTTGTACCTGCAGACCGAGTCAGACAAGTGAGCAATAGCCAACAATAGGTAGCAATCTATGATAGGGATCAGTTTTATGACCTATGAAACCTGTAAACTTAACATTGGATGCGGTAGAGACATAATTCAAGGCTGGAAAAACCTCGATCAAGTTGCGCTCGAAGCTGTCGATTTAGTTGCAAATCTCGATCGTTGTGAGACTGAACCACTTCCATTAGAAGATAATATAGTTGATGAGTTCTTGTTGTCACACGTTATTGAACATATAAGCAACCCTAATTAGCTTATGTCAAGTAGTAAAATTGTTAACTAAATATCATTTATTGTAACTGGACAGCACCAATTTTTTTGCCATCGTTCGAGTTTTTGCTGTTGGGACTGACCAGAAAAATCAGTTTCTTGTGGTGCTGAAAAAGCGAATTTATTTTGCAAAATATCGGCATTAATAATGCCATATACCAACCCCGCTATTTCGGCAGTGACAAAGACGATATCATTGCAATTAGCGCACTCGTGAAATTTAGCTGTCTGTGAACCTTGAGTAACAATCTTGTGATGGCTCTTATCGTTGATTTTGACCTCAACTTTTGATCCTGATTTGGAAACGTATGCTGCATTTTTAGATGAACAGTAATCGCATTGGCAAGCTCTTGGCGACATGGAATAGTCGATAACATGCCAAGTTACTTTAATATTCTTACATTTACAATGTCCTAATATGCTCACTTTAATTCTCCGTTACCTACTGGTTTAGCTTTCCAGCGACTTAATTAATTGTTCCAACTGATTAAATTCATTTTTAAGTCCGGCCCAGTTTACTTGTTGAGCTAACGCTTTGATACCTGAAATGTCCAAAACAAAGTTTGACGGTTGTCTTAAAACCTGAGAAATAAGTTGAGGTAATTCGTTTTCATAAAGTGCTTTGTGCAATAACATCGATACCCGGACATTGTGCTCGGCAGGCTGTTCGAAAAGAATATGTGCCAATTCTTGAGTCAATTGCATTCGTTGGAAATAGCTGGTTCCATTGTTGCCAGCGATGATAATACTACTCTTTGATTCTGTAAAACGAGTTATCATAGAGTTAAAACCTAAGAGTTGCCCTGAATATGAGACGATCTCCTTTTTTACCTTTCCTAATTTTATAGTATTCCGATTCCAACCATAAAGATTTTCAGATGAAAACAAGTGCTCTCTAGATTGTTTATTGAGCAGTGTTTCATCATAGAGAGCTTGTTCAAAATGAAATAAATCTTTTGTGGTTGAATAAAAGTCGCCCGCTGCTCGAAATAAATGACGGTTGATGCGTGAAGCTCGATAACCCCCTTCTTGTTTAAGCTGATAACCTGTAGCCATTTCGCTAATGATGACTTCATTTTCATGCAGTCCGCTGTGCTTCATCTCTGCACGCGATAGTACGTGTTTATTTAAATTTTGTTGGAAGCTTTCGCCGGTCGCAATTTCAACGATTCGAGCTAGGAAGAAAAAACCAGTATTAGAATATTGATATTTCGTTCCAGGGGGAGAGCTGAGAGGCAACTGACTCAAAACCTTCTCAAATTTTTCATTTGAAATCGACTTATTGAATTCTCCGGTGGTCCAGCCAGGAATGGCAAAATAATTGGGTAATCCAGAGCGATGGCTCAGTAAATGATGGATGGAAATCTGGTCGCCTATGCTTTTCGGGTAGTTAACCAAATATTTTGAGAGTTTGTCTGAAAGTTTTAAAGTTCCTTGTTCTACTAACTTCATGACTAGAACAGAAGTGATTGTCTTGCTAATTGAGCCAATGCCGAATTTTGTTGACCCTGTGTTACTAATATTCCATTGATAATCGGCGTTGCCAAATCCCTGATTAAAAATAATAGCGCCGTCTTTGGCGATAAGAATACTGCCACTAAAGACTTGATTATCAACATAGGGAGCGAGCACCTGACGAATGGCATCTTCTCGTTCCGACTGCTCATTTGAACTTGCGGACGACGAGAATAAAAATACCTGGAGAGTAAGTAGATTTATGAAAACCGTCAAGCTGACAAATTTGTTCTTAGGTTTAGTCTGGTTGCTCAATGGAGTGTTCCTTTTTGATAATAGTTTGGAATGTCAAAGGTTGTTATTTCAATCTTTAAAATGTCTAACCGACAATTGACTTCTTTCGATTGGACGGCCTCTAAGGATCACGGTTTCGATTTTATCATACGCGTTGACTGATTCCAGTGGGTTTAATTCAAGAATTAGTAAGTTCGCGATTTTACCAAGTTCAATGGATCCATATTGTTTATCTAAATTGAAAGCTCTGGCATTATTGATAGTGGCCGCGGATAGAATATCTTTTAAGTCGATGCCGATCTTAGCCATATGTTTTATTTCTTTAAAAGTTGATAATCCTGGTTGAGCCGCGTAGGTCGGAGACGACGGTGTATCACTAGCTAAGACCATTGTGTGCCCTTTGTTATACAAATACTCCACTGCTCGCTCGCCTTGTGAAATTACTTTGCCATGAATGCGTCGAATCGAATCAAGGGTAAGACCACCAAATTCTTTTATCAACTCTTTTCTGAACCATTGCCCCGCTTCACTGGTGTACCAGTCTCGAGCCTTAGGGCTAACTACTTTTTGATAATGTGGTTGTTCTAATACATCTGAAATTAAAAGGTCTCTTAACCCGTCCATGACGTTAAAGGTGGGTTGAAAAACGATATGGCGCTCCATGATACGATCAAGAAGTTTTATCACAGATTCTGGTAGATCCGATTGACCGTGATACTCATTCCAATTCCAAAGTCCGTGTGCAATGATATCGACATTGTGGTTTATCGCAATTTCTTGCATATCAATCGCGTTGGCATGGGCCATTACCAACAGATTGTGTTTCTTAGCCGCTTTAATAACTCGTTTTCTTAAATGCTCATTGATCAACGGCCAGTCATTTTTTAAGCCAAAACCATCTTCCACAAATATTTTCACACAAATTGCTCCCTCGTTTGCCATGCGTTTTACGGACGCTTCGGGAGAATGCTCTAACGGGTTGACTGATTTAGGGAAGTCGTTTTTTTCAAATTCATCGATAACAAAGTAGTCAAACATCGTCGAAGCAGTGCGGCGGTCGGAAAACAATGCTGGGTACCCACTCAAAATTGGTACTGCACCGCAGTGAAACAAATCCGGGTGTAAAGGTTGGCTATTAAATGTTCTAATCGATTGGTTGGACTGGGAAGGGTCAAGCAGTTGAGTCACTCCAAAATACAAATAGCTTCTTGGTTGTTGTTGTTCAAATTCTCCCAAAAGTTGTAACTCGATCGATTGAGTTTGTGAGTCTAATGGGTCAAGCATTGGTAAACCGGGCATCGATGAAAGGTGCACATGAGAATCCATCAGTCCTGGAATTAGAAACCGACCAGTCCCATCAATTAGTTGTGATTCTGAATTAACCACAGCTAGACCACTACCAATTTCCGTAATAATTCCGTTAACAATACGAACAGAGGCATTTTTGAGAGGTTGACTTCGCTCAGGCGATATAAGAGTCACGTTGGTTACCAGTAGTTCGTCGGCGATAGATTGAGTAACTGGTAATAGAAAACAACAACAAACGGTCATTCGAATTAATTGTATACATGAATTCATGAGTAAGATTCTCTATTCGTATTTATAGTGACCTTGTTTGAGCTGATTCTCCGATAAACCTGTATAAATTACTTAAATTGGAACTAAAATTTTTCTTAAATATTTATGAATGCTTATAAATCAATGGTTTATAGAACGATTATTAGCGCTATTTCTGCTAAAATAGATTTTGAATTTAGCGACTAATAAATTGAGTGAAGCGAATTGCTGGAAACTAGCATTTTTAAGATTGGTGATTGGGTTGTTGAACCGAGCTTTAATCGTATAAAGCAAGGAGCAATAGAACGCAATTTAGTACCCAAAGTGATGAAATTATTACTGGTGCTAGCTAACAAACAAGGCGAGTTGGTTTCGCAAGACGAGCTATTAAATGCCGTTTGGCCAGAGCAAGTAGTCAGCGATAGTTCGCTCTATCAAGCGATTGCGAAATTAAGAAAAGCGTTAGGGGACACAGCGATTGACCCAATATACATCGAACGAATTTCAGGTAAAGGTTATTGTTTGCTGACTAAAATTGAACAAACAGAAACAAAAAAGGATCCTGATAAACTCACAAACAACCGGTCCACCGAACCTCAGTCGCACACCCAAGTCGAATTGGGGCAAAAAACCAACTGGCGTCTCGTTCTAGTGGCAATTCTAGCGGTGATTGGAATTGCGTTTTTGATTAATCAACCGGTGTTTCAAAGCGGCAACACAACTAATACAACAAAGTCGACTACTATCGATATCAAGTCGGTCACTCTGATTGAGCTCGAACTGTCTAGTGATCAAATACCCGACTCGGTCAGAGCACTAAATGATATTTTATTAACCCAGCTTGCTCGGATTAACGACCTCAAGGTTGTTCATCATACTCAGTATAATAGAGTCATTAAAACTGATGCAGCCATTCGAGGAAGAATTACTTTAGAGAATGATGACCTGAGAGTGTTTCTACAAATTGAAGATACCTACAATAAGGAGGTAGTTTGGGCAAAATTATTTGAGGGTGATATAAACCACTTATTCGATTTGCAAGATGTAATCGTTTCCGAATTACTGCGACAATTCAATAAAACGCTTATCGCCAGTTCCTTTGTCAACCATCGAGATGATGACGAATCTTTTCAACTATACCTACAGGCCAGAGACTATTGGAGTAAGAGAAAACCAAACTCCTTGAATAAATCGCAACAAATCTTCGAAAGACTGCAAAAAAGCAATCGTTTATTTCCACTAGCGTCTGTTGGGCTTTGTAATACCTACCAATATCAACACATTTATGCAGACTGGTCTTTAGAACAAGCGATGACTAAATGTGAGCCACTATTAACCGAAGCCTTAGAGCTGCACCCTGACCTTGGTGAAGCGCTAGCGGCGAGAGGACTATTGCTAAGCTATCAAAATAAAAATATTCTCGCGCAGGAAATGTTCGAACGAGCCATATCTAATGCACCTAATTATCCTTTTGCTTTCTTATGGTATGGGGAGCTCTCGCGTAAGTTAGGGAAATATCCGGAAGCACTTAAATTAGCCCTAAAAGCATTCGAATTAGCACCTAACTCCCCTATCGTAAATCGTAGTCTGGCTTATTCCTACCTAAATCTACGGCTGGTCAACAAAGCCCAACATTACTATCAACGATCAATAGAGCTAGACGAGCATTATGATTATCGAGCCGTAGCGGCATTAGACTTTTTTGACCTAAATACTCAACGTGCAGTTGAATTCATAAACTGGGCGAATACTCATCCGCAAGTTCTAGAAAAACGAATTAATTCACAATTGACCGCAGCGCAGATAAAACTATCACTCGGATTAATTGATCAAGTAGCCACGTTACTTACTTCTCTCGAAGATAAAACTGTAAACCCATCTTTTATGTTATTTATGCGCGCTTCGCTGGCCACTGCGAGTGGCAAGTATGAATTGGCAGAGCAGCTTTTTAGAGAGCGATTACTACTACACCAAAATAACGAACGGTTTATTTTTCCTTATGTTATCGCGCTACAGAAAAACGGACATTTTCAACAGGCTCTCGACAATTTACTGAAATATCAGCCACAAATTTCACAACCAGATATTTCCGTTAACTTAAACAACCATTATATTCTGGCCACCTACACTCAATTGATGAATAAACTTTTTCGTCGTTCGGAAGTTGCTGAACTTGAAGAGCAACTGGACCGGTGGTTCATTGAAAATTTAGTGAACCATGATGTCTCGTATGCGCAATGGCTTCTTTTTCGTGGGCAATCCGATAAGGCAAAGATACTGTTGCTCAAATTGATGGAACAAGGTTGGTTACCCGATTTTAACGTTAGCGTTTATCCACAGACAAAAATGCGACAGCTATTCATCGAATCAGGTTTGGGAGAGCCATTGTTTATTCAACTATTGAAAGACAATAGAGATAAAGTTCTACGGCGATCCAACATCAATACAAGAGATTTTTAACGATTCAAAAATGTTTTTAATTGCTCAAAATCAAACGCCATATCAACGGAAAGATCTTCCTTAGGTACACATCGAGCGAGCTCTTTCGGCAGTGGTACATCGATGTCCAATATCTTGTCGACTGAATCTTTAAACTTAGCCGGGTGAGCCGTTCCCAAGAACAACCCTCGTTCACCTTGTTGGAGTTGGTTAACTAATCCTTGGTAAGCCACTGAAGCATGAGGCTCACTGACGTATCCTTGCTCTTGTAGTGACCGCATACTCGTTTGAGTGGTCGATTCGTTAACTGCATCACCGGTTAATAAAACCTTATCGAACTGTCCAGATTCAATCATATATTCTATTCGTGGCCAATTATTGGGTTCACTCACATCCATCGCATTAGAAAGTGTCGCCACGGTTTCTTTTGGGTGCCATTCACCAGTGGTTAGATATCGTGGCACGGTATCGTTAGCGTTCGTCGTTGCAATAAATCGTTTAATTGGCAGGCCAAGTAGCTTTGCAATAATACCGGCGGTCAAATTCCCGAAGTTGCCGCTAGGAACTGAAACCACGGTGTTGTCACTATCTGATTGAGGAAGGTGAGCGAAGGCTTCGAAATAATAACAAACTTGTGCAAGCAGACGACTGATATTGATTGAATTAGCTGAGTTTAGACCGATTGTTTTGACCAGGTCTCGGTCGTCAAAACTTTTCTTAACCAGTGATTGGCAATTATCAAATGTGCCTTCAATAGCGATCGTTCGAATGTTTCCGCCTAAGGTGGTAAACATTTTTTCCTGGAGTTCACTGATCTTATTTTTGGGGTATAAAATAACCACTTCAATATTCTCTATGCCGTAAAAAGCATGAGCAACGGCTGCTCCCGTATCGCCAGAAGTAGCAGTCAAAATAGTGATCTTCTCACCATTTGAAAAATACTTTAAGCAATTGGCCATAAATGTTGCGCCAAAATCTTTAAAGGCCAGCGTCGGTCCATGGAAAAGTTCTAAGCAACTGGTTGTTTCATTAACTGTTTTAACTTCTACTGGAATTCCGAAAGTGTTTACAACAACATCTCTTAATTGTTCGTCGCTTAAGTTCTCACCGACAAATGGTCGCAAGATCGTAAAGTTTCGTTCGAATTTGTCGAGCTGTAATAGAGAGTCAATATCTTCTATTGGTGTTATTTCTTTCGGAAAGAAGAGACCTTGATTTTCACCTAAACCAGTTCTAACGGCTGTTGAATAATCAACGACCTGAGAGTTCTTACTCAAATTATAAAACTTCATGATTGCTTGCCTTTATCTCGTTTAGAGCTTCGTCTTTTCTGTCACGTTAAAAATCATTCTAATTTCCAAAACTAACGGAATCATACTAATTAAAGCTCGATACGCCTTGTTCCTTGGGAGTCGACTTTACAAATCACTGAGAAACCAATATCCGATTGGAGGTACTGTTGTTCCAAAATAGTTTTGGATTTTTGAGCCGTTTCTAAATCATCGCTCACGGCAAAAACCGTTGGGCCCGAGCCAGAAATTCCCACTGCTAAATTACCAATTTCTAACAGTTTTTCTTTGGTCGACCGGTAATTCTTCAATAATGTAGTTCGATAAGGTTCTGCTACTACATCATTCAATAATGAAAAGGCTTGTTGTTTATCTTGCCGATAGCTGGCATCGACAAATCCAGCGAGTCGCTGTCCGAAAGTAATTAAATCCTTTCTGTCGTATTGTTCAGGGAGAATTTCGCGCGCTAATCGGGTGCTAACCTCTATATCTGGATAGGCGATTACCCAATAACACTCTTCGAAAGTCGGTAACGATTGGGAAATTCGGTCTTGATCTTCGAGCATTAGCTGAAGTCCACCTAGGTAACAAGGTGCCACATTATCGTAATGAAGGCTTCCGCTAATTTTGGCTTCTAGGTCACCCATCATTGCTAGCATTTGTGATTGATTAATGGGATTACCGTAAAATTCATTAACTGCCGCGAGTCCTGCTACTACGGAACATGCACTCGACCCGAGACCACTACATACGGGAGTGTTCTTTTCAAGGGTGACGTGCAGCGGTTGAGTGGTTCCACCAAGTGCCAGATACTGTCGGTTAAATTCCAATAAACATTGCCAAACAATATTTTCTTCTTTCTTAACTGGTAAGCTTGATACGAAACTACCTTTACATTCTAATTGGTCGATTTCAGACGGGCGAACCGAAACGACATCACCGAGATGCTGTGTTTCTTTTTGATTTGAATTGTCCAGAAGGTTTTGTATCGGTGATAAAGCCAAACCTAACACATCAAAACCGACACTGACGTTGCCGATAGAAATAGGCGCAAAGACCTTAACAGCTTCTGTTCTCTTTGACTCTCCCATCAAACTACTCCAAGTCCCAAACTAATGTTCGGAGTATATCAGCAAATAAACCCGCTGCGGTGACCGAAGCGCCTGCGCCATACCCTCGGATCACAAATGGTGTTGGTTGATAGTATCTTGTGTGCATTGCGAGAGCATTTTCACCATCTTGAACACCATGTAGGGGGTGTGACGAATCGACCGCAATAATCTTAACTTCGCATTTACCATTTTTGATTTTAGCCACATATTTGAGCAGCTGATTATTTGCTTCTGCAGTGCTAACTTTATCCGCTATCGCTTGGTCTAGCGATGGCAGCTGCTGTATAAATTCATCGCCATTCTCTATTCCAGTTAGTTCTGGAGTGATGAGTGATTCCAGATTGATATCGTTGAGTTCTAGCTCCAATCCCGCTTCTCGAGCGATGATCAAAACTTTTCTCGCGACATCTAAACCGCTTAGATCTTCCGCAGGATTGGGTTCAGTATATCCAAGTTCGCGCGCTTTTTTGGTTGCTTCAGATAAACTCAACCCTTGATGAAGTTGTCCAAATATATACGACAATGAACCAGACAGAATACCTTCAAAGGCAACTAACTGGTCGCCTGCACCGAGTAAATTTTGTAGGTTATCAATCACAGGTAAACCTGCGGCTACATTAGTCTCGTATAGAAAACGGCGCTTTTGGGCTTGGGCGGCGCGGCGAATATCACGATAGAAATCGATTGATGTGGTATTCGCTTTTTTGTTTGCAGTGACTACGTGATAATTGGAAGACAAATAGTTTGCGTAATTCATAGCGATAGATTCGTTGCTGGTGGCATCAATGATTACTGGGTTAAGCAAGTGATTTTCTTCGACAAACTGATTGATTGTTTCCAGAGAGAAAGACTGCTTGGCTTGAGCTAGCTCGTCAGGCCAATGATTGCTCAGATTGATGCCGTCAGCATCCAGTAGAAATTTCTTACTACTTGCTATTCCGTAGACTCGCAGCTCAATGTTTCTTTCTAACAAGAAAGGTTGCTGTTGTTTTATTTGTTCAATGAGTTCTTTTCCAACGGTTCCACAACCGACAACAAATGCGTCGATGTGAGATCGCTTTAAGAATAGTTTTCGATGACAAATACGCACCGCATCATCCGTTCTAAGGTTTCTAATGACTGCCGATATACTTCGCTCAGACGAATCCTGGGCTATTGCAGAAATATTCACGCCCGCTTGGGAAAGTGAAGAAAAGAATTTTGCAGCGATTCCCTTTTGTTGTTGCATATTGTCTCCTACCAAAGATACCACCGCTAAATCAGTAATCACTTCAATGGGGTCAATACGTAGATTGTCGAGTTCGAGTTCAAATTCATGCTCTAAACAACGTTTTGCATCAGAGGCTTGAGCACCAAAAACACAAATACTGATTCGATAGGCCGCTGAGGATTGGCTGATTAATATAACTTGGATATCAGCTCTGCCAAGCGCCGAAAATATGCGGCTGGTTAAGCCAACTTTTGCTTTCATCCCCGGTCCCGCAATATTAATCATCGCTATATCTTCCAAACTTGATATTGCCTTAACTGATGTATCCTTGGACGTTTCCCTAGAAATTAGAGTGCCCGGTTTTTCTGGTGCAAGTGAATTTTTGATTAGGCATGGAATATCATAGGAACTCAACGGAGTTATGGTCTTTGGGTGAAGGATTTTTGCGCCGAAATAAGAAAGCTCTATGGCTTCATTGAAACTCATTTTATCGACTAATTTAGCTTCTTTTACCAGTCGAGGATCGGCATTATATACACCGTCCACATCGGTCCATATTTCACAGACATCAGCTTGCAGGCAAACTGCTAAAATAGCTGCAGAATAGTCGGAGCCATTTCTACCTAAGGTGGTTGTCTTTCCGTCTGGAGAGGTACCGACAAATCCAGGCATCAAATTTACGGATTTTAAATCAGAGTAGCATTCTGAGAATTTCGATATAGAAAGTGGAATATTGGCAAGCGGATCGCCCGCATGATTTTCAGCGATTAAAAATGATTCTGGGTTGAGTAGTAGCACGTCTAGTAGTTGGTGATTAAAGATCCAGCTTAACAAGTGAATGCTGATTCGTTCTCCGAGGGTCAGTATCTGAGCCGCTGTTTGCTCAGGACAGTGCGCTAACAGTCTTGCACCTTCAATCAGTTGTTCCAGCTGTTTGAATTCCGAAGAAATATTAGACTCTGTATCGGTCGAATTAGTTGCAGCTTCATCGGTTATACTTGCAGGTTCAATTGTAACGCTCGCAAGCTCAAGTTTTAGTTCGGCAAGAATTGAATAAACAGTACTTTTTAATTGGGTAATAATCGCATCGGTCGGCAACGTTCTTTGCAACGAATCAACCAGTACTACCAGCTGATTAGTAACACCTTGGGGGGCTGACAGAACGACACTGACATTAGTCGAAGCCGATTCTTGTTTGACTATATTTGATACAGCGACAAATTTCTTGGCGTTAGCCAGCGAAGAACCACCGAATTTTAAAACTTTCATTTTTTCCATCTCATCGTTTTCTATTGATACTGATTTCTATTAGCTTTGCAAAAAAAAACCCGCGAATCTTAGCAGAATCACGGGCTTTTTAAATGAATTGGTTATTATCGTTTAAAAGCCCGTTTCGAAATTGGCATAATCGTACCCATTAGGGTTCTACCCATAATAGTAATCATCGACATAGTTAAGTCGCTTGATCGATTCGTTATTACGCTAACTATAAGGTTCATTTTGATTCTTATGCTCGAAACTGAAATTAACTGCGATTTTTATCCTGTGCCCTCACTGTGAATGGTCTCCTGTTTTTTGTCAAATAGAACAAATCCTAATTGATATAGTTTGTAGTTATATATGGATCAAAATAAACTTAAATTCTAGGATAAGAGCAGATTTATTTTATCCTAATCGGGTATCAAGATTGGTTGTTTGTGTTGACGTATACGTTAAGGTAAATCATAGAATAGACCGAAAGGTTATATGCTGTTGACCCTATTGATTAAAACAACTAAATTTAAATCATGAATAGAATAAACCATACAGCGATTTTAGTACTCATTCTCCTCCTCGGTATTCCGACGGGGTGATTTCGCACGTGTGATAAAGAGCGAAATAACTAAACCCCGATTCATTCAGTGATTCGGGGTTTTTTTTGCAAGTTCGAAAGTTTTGTAAGTAAGCCAGTTAAGACATTAGAACAAATTTAGATAAACCAACTAAAACATCAACCAATGAGGATAAAATTATGACCGCCAATCATTCTTATCAAGAAGCAGAACATCAGAATTCGAACTTCGAACCTTCTAAATTTAGTGAAGCTGATTACCAGCAACATACTAAGGCTGTAACGGAAAGTAATCCATCCTCTGCAGCAGCTAATAAAGAGACAAATACAAAAATAGAAACCCCTCGTAATAGCATTGTTGATGTTTTTGAATTTGAACCTGTTGGATTTATGAGTAAAGGCAGATGGTAGCAACGATTTATGAGGGTATCGCGCCGACTTCTAATGAGTCCGTCGCTGATACCCTGTTCGATAAAGTTTGGAAACGACATTTGGTGACTGCGGAAACGGCAGATACACCTGCTATTCTGTATATTGATACTCATCTCATTCATGAAGTGACATCACCACAAGCATTTCAGATGTTACGAGATAAAGGGATACCTTTGCGGCGTCCCGATAGAACGTTTGCAACTTGTGATCATTCGACCCCAACGACAAAACCTAATGAACAAGGTGAATATCAATTTCATGGCGAACAGGAAAGGCATCAGGTCGAGCAGTTACAAGCAAACTGTAAAGAATTTGATGTGCCCCTCTATGCACTAGGCGATAAAAAACAGGGAATCGTTCACGTTATAGGTCCGGAGCGAGGCATTACTCAACCGGGTCAAACCATCGTTTGCGGTGATAGTCATACCAGTACCCATGGAGCGTTTGGTGCACTGGCATTTGGTATTGGTACCAGTGAAGTGGGTTACACCTTTGCGACACAGTGTATCCCTCAGCGAAAATCAAAATCTTTCGGAATCGAAGTTAGCGGCAATTTAAATCCCGGCGTAACAGCTAAAGACATAATACTAACCATCATTCGACAAATTGGCATTGGCGGTGCTACAGGTCATGTGATTGAGTATTTCGGTAGCACTATTCGCGCATTATCGATGGATGAACGAATGACCATCTGCAATATGTCGATTGAAGCGGGAGCACGCGCTGGAATGATCGCACCGGATGATACGACATTTGATTACCTTAAAGATCGTGAGTTTGTACCTAGAGGAAAAGATTGGGATTGTGCCGTTAAGGACTGGCGGCAATTGTATACAGAACCTGGCGCAATCTTTGATCGAAAAATTACTATAGATGCCAGCAGCATTGAACCGATGATT
This sequence comes from Kangiellaceae bacterium, assembly GCA_019090895.1. Lineage (GTDB taxonomy): Bacteria > Pseudomonadota > Gammaproteobacteria > Enterobacterales > Kangiellaceae. The sequence goes on along the minus strand of JAHRVB010000025.1, from coordinate 5,204 downwards.
ACTTACGGAACAAACCCACAAATGGGTATTAAAGTGGGCGAAAAAATACCGGTCAATAACGAGCAACAAGCGCTTGATTATATGGGGCTGTCAGAACAACAAGCAATGATAGGCCAACCCGTTGACGTTGTTTTTATTGGCAGTTGTACTAACTCCCGAATTAGCGATCTGCGCGACGCCGCTAAAGTGCTTAAGAATCGTAAAGTCGCTAGTAGTGTACGGACTCTAATTGTGCCTGGTTCCCATGAAATAAAACAGCAAGCCGAGCAAGAAGGTATCGCTGACATTTTTGTTGAAGCAGGCGCAGAGTGGCGCGAACCAGGCTGTTCGATGTGCCTAGGTATGAATGGCGATATCATCAAAGAGAAACAATTTTGTGTCAGTACCAGCAATCGAAATTTCGAAGGTCGACAAGGTAAAGGTGGTCGAACCTTATTGGCCAGTCCATTGACCGCTGCGGCTGCCGCAGTGACGGGCCGAATTACTGACCCAAGGGAGTTCATTTAAGATGAAACCGTTTCAAACTTTTCGTTCCATTTTTGCGGTTTTAGGCGCCAAGAATATCGATACCGATCAAATTATCGGTTCCGACCACTTAAAGATCACAGACAAAAGCGGATTAGGAAAACATCTTTTTTCTGATTGGCGTTACTTGGCAGACGGCACAGACAATCCAGAATTCGTCTTGAATCAACCTGAATTCAAACAATCAAGAGTGTTAGTCGTTGGTGATAATTTCGGTTGTGGATCATCAAGAGAGCATGCGCCTTGGGCATTGCTAGATTTCGGAATCGAAGTTGTTATTAGTTCTTCAATCGCAGATATATTTTCTAATAATTCATTCAAGAACGGTTTGTTGCCTATTCAGGTGAGTGAGCAAGAACATCAATTTTTATTACAACACAGTGGTTCAGAAATTACTGTCGATTTAGAACAGCAGCAGATCCACTGTGCTGATAAAAAATTCGAGTTTAAAGTTGAAGCCTTTGCTCGATATTGTTTGTTAAACGGTTTGGAACAATTGGATTTCTTGATTGGCCAAATGGATGAGATTAAAAAATACGAGAAACGACATTTTAAGGAGTTAGCATGAGTTATAAAATTGCTTGTCTACCCGGCGATGGAATTGGTCCAGAAGTAGCAACTTCAGTTAAAAGGATATTAGATGCTATCGGACATCAATTTGAACAACAATTTGAAGTTAGTCATCACCTCATTGGTGGCGCAGCAATTGACGAGTTTGGTGTCGCACTTCCAGACGAAACTCTGTCGGCTTGTAAACAGGCTGATGCAACTTTTTTAGCGGCTATTGGCGGGCCAAAGTGGGACCATTCAGAAATAAGGCCTGAGCAAGGTTTGTTAAAGTTACGGGCTGAGCTTGAGGTTTATGCCAACATTAGACCTTTAACGATGTATCCCCAATTAGCGAGTGCCTCTCCGTTAAAATCTGAAATACTAGAAGGCACAGACTTTATTATTGTGAGGGAGTTAACGGGCGGCATTTATTTTGGTGCGAAATCTCGTCACTCTGATTACGCGACGGACGAGTGTAAATACTCCGTTGAAGAAGTCGAACGTATCGCAAGAGTCGCGTTTGAACTCGCCACGGAGCGTAATAATCATTTGACCTCTGTGGATAAAGCAAACGTCTTAGAAACATCAAAGTTATGGCGAGAAGTTGTTAGCCGAATTGGCGAACAAGAATTTCCGCAGGTGGCTTTGCATCACCAATTAGTTGATTCCTGTGCGATGAAATTAATCCAGTCACCATCAGAGTTTGATGTGATATTAACGGAGAATATGTTCGGCGACATTTTGTCAGATGAAGCCAGTGTGCTAGCGGGTTCAATGGGGCTACTTGCGTCTAGTTCCGTTGGCAGTCGTTATGGATTGTTCGAACCGATTCATGGTTCTGCACCCGATATAGCCGGACAAGGCATTGCAAATCCCTATGCAAGTATCTTAAGCATCGCGATGATGTTGCGGTGGTTAAAGCTACCAAAGGAAGCGGAATCAATCGAACTGGCGGTTTCTGGTGCAATTGATAGTGGGATTCTAACCAAGGATCTTAACTCTTCCAGCGATGTGACTACTCAACAGGCGATTGAAGCCGTTGTTTCACGAATTAATGCAAGCTAAAAGCAAATAGAAAACACTTGGCTGGATACGAGAGCACGAGCGAGACGAAAAGGAATAACCATGAGCGACAATAATGTCATCATTTTTGATACCACCTTACGAGATGGTGAACAAGCGTTACAGGCTAGTTTAACGGCACGAGAAAAATTGCAAATCGCATTTGCGCTCGAACGGTTAGGTGTTGATATTATTGAAGCAGGGTTTCCGGTTTCATCGCCGGGTGATTTTGAGTCGGTACAGCAGATCGCTCGTGAAATTAAAAACAGTCGAATCGCCGGGTTGGCGCGAGCCATAGATAAAGATATTGATGCTGCGGGTGAGGCCCTAAAAGTCGCAGAGGCTTTTCGTATTCATACCTTTATTGCTACTTCGACCATCCACGTAGAGAACAAGCTAAAAAAAGGATTCGATGATGTGGTAGAAATGGCGGTTCGCTCAGTAAAGCGTGCCAGAAATTATACTGATGATGTCGAATTTTCTTGCGAAGACGCAGGTCGAACGCCGATCGATCACTTGTGCCGAATGGTAGAGCAAACCATTAAAGCGGGAGCGACTACCATTAATATTCCAGATACTGTCGGCTACACATTGCCGTCGGAATTTGGTGGCATTATTGAAACACTTTACAATCGAGTGCCTAATATTGATAAGGCGGTAATTTCGGTCCATTGTCACGATGATTTAGGTTTGTCCGTCGCCAATTCTATTTCTGCGGTTCAAGCGGGAGCTCGTCAAATTGAATGTACAATCAATGGTATTGGGGAGCGAGCCGGAAATTGTTCATTAGAAGAAGTCGTGATGATCTTAAACACTCGACACGATCAGCTCGGTTTAACCACTAACGTCAATCCCAAAGAAATTCACCGTACTAGTCAGTTGGTCGCCAATATATGCAACATGCCAGTGCAATCCAATAAAGCGATTGTTGGTAGTAACGCATTTAGTCATTCGTCGGGTATTCATCAAGACGGCGTATTGAAAAGTCAAAACACTTACGAAATTATGACGCCAGAAACCGTCGGCTTAAGCACCAACAAATTAAATCTAACGTCGCGTTCTGGCCGACATGTCATTAAACATCGGTTAGAAGAATTAGGCTTTGAGGAAAAGGACTACGACTTAGATAAATTATATGAACGCTTTCTAACCTTAGCCGATAAAAAAGGACAGGTGTTCGACTATGATTTAGAAGCCTTAGTATTCTTTACTAATTTGGATAGTGAAGATACGTTTTTCTCACTTGAATCGTTATCCGTTCAATCGGGTACCGAAAACAGTGCCACTGCAACAGTCGAGCTACGATGTGGCGATAAACTAGTAAAAGAAGCGGCTATCGGTAACGGGCCAGTAAATTCGATTTGTGGATGTATAAGCCGTATTACTGGATATGATTTAGAGATTAAAGACTTTAAAGTCGCTTCCACATCCGAAGGCACCGATGCTCTGGGTCAAGTGAATATTATGGCCACATGTCGTAACCAAGAAAACGCAAAGGTATTTCATGGCATGGGGCTAGCGACGGATATTATTCGATCATCAGCAAGAGCATTGGTTAACTTGGCGAATGATATTCACCGGTCGGAGAAAGTGGCACAGCTAAGGGATGTGGGTAATGGAGGGTAATACTCTCGCCTACAGAAGGCTACAGATCTCCACCCATTTCTTGTCTTAAAAATTGCTTCGGAGTGACACGGTACTGTGCTTTGAAGCATCGACCAAAATACGCTTGTGATGAAAAACCAACTTCAAGGGCGGTATAAGTCACACTTTTACCTTGTCGAAGTATATTTTTCGATTTTTCTAGTCGAAAACGCCGGATGTATTCTGAAGGTGTCATATCGATAACATTCACTAACTTTCTGGAGAATTGTCTTTCACTCATATTCACTCGTTGTGCTACGTCACTGACAACTATATCTGACTTCATATAGATTTTATCTAATTCCGTATTTAATGTTTCTATGAATTTTTCGTGTAATTGTCGTGTGTTTTTTTCAATGCTCGAAAGTCCGTTTGATTCTTCTTGGTGCAATCTATCTTCTAAATTCGATTGGCTTAGTCTCTTAGTAGATTCTTGTTCTGATTTTTCCTCTGGTTCAAAAGCTGATTCGCTAAATCGTCGTTTCAATATATTTCTAATATTGATTAAGTTGGATAGCCGGGCTCTAAGTTCTTCAATATCAAAGGGTTTAGTGATGTAATCATCGGCTTTTTCTTGCCATCCTTTAAGTCGACTAGTGCGGTCGCCTTTTGCAGTCAATAGGACAATTGGGATGTGATTAGTAATCGGATTTTCTCTAAGCGCACGCGTTGTTTGATAACCGTTCATTTTGGGCATCATTACATCACTAATGATTAAATCAGGTACTTCTTTTATGGCTAACTGATATCCCTCTTCTCCATTTCGAGCCGTTATGGGAGTATATATGGATTGAATACTGTCAACGATATAACGCAGCATATCATGATTATCTTCGACAATTAGAACGGTAGGATGACCACTAGAATCTGTTGCAGGTAGAATATCATCGTATTCATTCCTATCGGTCGTCACGTCAATATTCATTAGCTCCATCGCAATGATTTCTTGGTTGCGATGGGTATTTAATTCGCAGCTTTCAACTTCCTTAATGATTGGCAAGGATATTATAACTTCAGTTCCTTTACTCAAGGAGCTCTCAATTTTAATCTGACCATTATGGGATTCGACCAGACTCTTTACCAATGCCAGCCCAATACCCGAGCCATTAACTTGATTGACACTATCATCATCAACCCTATGGAAGCGTTCGAATACTCGTTCAATTTTATCTTCGGCTATACCGATGCCTGTGTCTTTGATTCGTAATACGTATTCACCATCCTTCGAACGCTTTGCTGATACAGCGACTAGCCCATTCTGTTGTGTGTATTTTATGGCGTTAGAGAGAATATTGAGAATAATTTTTTCAAGTGCATCGGGTGTAAATTCGAAACTGATGGTTTCAATGGTTTCTATGCGTAGCTCAATGTTACGTTCTTTCGCAAGCTCTTGATAAGCCTCTGTCATTAATCGAATAATATCG